>JANLYK010000544.1:0-2342 GCA_031365595.1 Chloroflexota bacterium
TCCGGTCGCGGGACACGGTGGCAGGCTCATTGGCCGGGGGCGCAGCGGGTTCGATGGGCGGAACGTGGGACGCGGCGATCGGGTCGAAGAGGCGCCCGGACCCCTCGCGGCCGCTCCCCTCCTGGGCGTGTGCGGCGCGGACCAGGTGGGCAAGGAGGAGTGCGTTCGTCAGCGGCCCGACGCCGCCCGGAACCGGGGTCATCGCCGAGGCGACGGCGCGGACCGACTCGAAGTCGACGTCACCGACGATCGCCCCATCGACCACGTTGATCCCGACGTCCACGACGACCACGCCGCGGCGCACCATGTCGCCCCGGATCAGGCCCGGATGCCCGGCTGCGACGACGATGATCTCTGCGTCCTTCACGTGGCGCGCCAGGTCACGCGTCTTCGAGTGGCAGACGGTCACGGTCGCGTTCTCGCGGACCAGGAGGAAGGCGGCGGGCATGCCGACGACTGCTGACCGGCCGATGACCACGGCCCGCTTGCCCCCGATCTCGATTTCGGAGCGGCGCAGGATCTCGACCGCGGCATGGGCCGTCGCCGGCAGGAAGCCGTCGTATCCGAGGCGGAGGAGGCCGGCATTCATGGGATGGATCCCGTCGATGTCCCGGGCCGGATCGATCGTGTCGACGATGGCTCGGAGGCGGATCGTCGGCGGTAGGGGCATCTGGACGATGATCCCGTTGACGGCCGGGTCGACGTTCAGCCCGCGGATCGCATCGATGACGCTCGCCTCGGACGCTTCGCCGTCCACCTCGACGAGGCGGCCCTCGATCCCGACCTTCTCGCAACTCCGCAGGATCTGGCCGAGATAGACCATCGATGGCGCGTCGCGACCGACGATCACGACCGCCAGAACCGGCGGCCGCCCGTGACGCTCGCGATACGCGGCGACGTCTTCGCCGACCGCTTGGCGGATCTCGCTGGCGATCGGGCCGCCCTGGAGGAGCCGAGCGCCGCCGCGGGGCATCGCGGTCAGGACCTCATCCGGGAATCGAGCCGGGTTCCAGTGGATCGCGCGTCTCGCCGCTGCGGACCCCGGCGTGCACGGTCGCAACGATCTCCTCCACGCTGTCGAGGAGGGCCATCACCCGGGCGGTCGCCTCGCCCGAATACGAGTCGTCATCGACCGATGGCAGGTTGATCAGGACGTTGGCCGCCGCTCCGCGCGCCGCTGCCTCACCGAGGAGCGTGGCGACATCGAGGTCGCTCGACGCGTTCATGTTGCTCCGCCCGACCAGCGATTCGGCCGTGGCCACGAGCTCGAGGCACGCCTCGACGGTCAGCATCGGCACCTCGGCGGCGCGCCGGGCCGCCGCGCTCAGCGCGATCCGCCGCGATGCTCGTTCCTCGTCGGTGTCCTTCGCCAACTTCATCGCCGCGGCGAAGTCGGCATACGCGTCCGCATCCTCGTCGGCCAGGCTCAGGAACCGGGCCGCGAGGCGCTGCCCGACTGCCTGCGAGTGCCGATGCAGGTCGGCATGGGCGGCGTACTTCGGGCGACCCTCCGACAGGGACGCGACCATCGCGACGAGCGCCGCTCCGAGCGATGCCGCGACCGCGGATGCACTCCCGCCACCGGGCACGGGCGCCGCCGACGCGAGCTCGTCGACGAATGCCCCGACGGTCAGGTCACGGAATGACGGATCGGCAAGAGGATCGGCGATGGGTTCTGCCATGCGCCGAATTGTAGGTTGCAGCGGTCGTGACGGGGCGAGCACGGTACCGGCGTGCCCGCCCCGCTTCCGACCGGTCTGGCGCGGCCATCGACCCCCGGCGTCAGGCCGCGCGGCGCTCCTCGTCGAGGGCGGTGATCGTCCAGCGACGCGAGCGATGCTGATAGGTGAGCGCGAGGCGAGCGCGCGGCGTCTCGACCTCGAACAGGGTGCGTGGCCCTGTGATGACCGGATACGCGGCAGCCTCTTCGCGGACGGCGTTGAGGCGGGTGACGAGTAGGCGCTCGTCTCCCCAGGTGATCTCTCGGGGGCTGCCGTCGAACCAGCCGGTCCGGACGTGGACCTCGACGGGCTCGACTCTGATCATTGCCATTCCAGGCTCCTTGCGCGGGATCGCTTGGGACGCATTCGTCGTCGCGGGCACAACGGCGACTGGAACGTCTGTTCGGTTCTGACGTGATCCTGCATCGAACGCCTGTTCGATGTCAAGCCCCGTCCTCGCACAAATTGGGCGTCGCCTGTGCCACCTAGGCTGTCACGACAGGCCGCGTGTGGGGATCTGGCCAGATATTCATGGACGGACCGTTAGGTGCGATCGCCGACCACACAAACCGCGATTGTTGGCGAATCCACGGGACCGTCAGCTGCCGGCAGCTAATCGGA
>JANLYK010000574.1:0-2998 GCA_031365595.1 Chloroflexota bacterium
CACCCGTGGAGTACCCGACCGACGACCCCTCGGGCAACCCGAACGCCTCGATCAGCCAGCCGGCGGCGACCTCCTCGGCGACGGACGCCGACGGCCCGATCGCGTACAGCCCGGCGTTGTTGTCCCAGGCGCTCGTGAGCCAGTCCGCGGCCAGCGCGGACGGAAGGGAGCCGCCGATCACGAACCCGAAGTAGCGTGGCCCGGCGCTCGCGATCAGCCCGGGGTCGGCGATCGCAGCGAGGTGGTCGATGACCTCGCCCGCTGCCTCGCCGCGCTCCGGAAAGGCGCCCCCGAACGCCGCGACAAGCTCGTCGTGGGTCGCGGTCGCATGAACCGGCCGACGGTCGAGCCCTTCAAGGAAGTCGGCCGCGAGGTCGGCGGTCTGGCGGAGCAGGGTTCGGCGATCAGTCATGGGTCCAGGCTCCCTTCGCGGTGCATCACAGCAGACGGATCGGCACGGTTGGCGAGGACATCGCCTCGTCGAACGTGACGATGGCCTCGACGCCCGCCTGCGCTGCGGCCGCCACGATGATCGCGTCCGATACGCGCCGAGCCGACACGCCACGCGTCCATGCAAGCGCCCCGAGAACGCCGGCCTTGTCGGCGTCCGAGACCGACACTCGCTCGTGCGACAGGAAGGTCGTCAGCAGATCGGCGAGCAACGGATTGGTGAATCCGTGCTGCGTTCGAAGCACGTGGAGGGTCTCGAGAAGGACCCCGGTCGACACGACCAGTTCGAGATCGGAATCGATGAGGCGCGCCACCGCGGCCGCGCGAGGAACATCATCCTCGGCGAAGTACCGGATGAGCACACTCGTGTCGCAGAAGACGCTCATCCGCGGGTCATTTTCGAGTCGGCTGGATCCTCTCGATGGCGCCGGCTATCGGCGTCGAGCACCTCCATGATCTCGCGCGACCGCGCCGCCCAGGCGCGCTCCTTGACCGCCTGCCAATCCGTGATCGGCTCGATCGGACGATCGCTGTAGCGCTTGAGAATTCCAAGCATCGATTCCTGATGTGGGCGAGGGAGAAACGCGATGACGAGACGGCCGTCTTCGATCCATTCAACTGCCTGATCGCCGGGTCGAACGCCAAGCTGCTCGCGGACGACCTTGTCGATCGTGATCTGGAACCGATCGCCGACCTTGTTCGTCATATCACCGGTCCATCGATATGAATATTGGTCCCTCAGTATGCAGAGGGCGTCAAGTGGATCTGACCTGCCGAACGGGTCAGGCGTAGCCCAGGACGCGGACGCCCTGGATCTCGAAATCCTGCGGGTTGCGGGTGACGACGATCGCGTCGCTGTGCCAGGCGACGCCGGCGATGATCGCGTCACCGAGGTGTCGTCGGGTTGATCGGTTGAGACGACGTCGCGACGCCCCGGCCCAGCGGGCCGCGTCCGGGTGGGTCGAGACGTATTCGAGCGCATCGATCAGCGCGGTGATCGCCTGGATCTGTTCGTCGTCGCCGCTCGACAATGCCTCGGCGACCACCGCGTCGCAAACGAGCAGGTCATTCGGCTCGCTGAACAGCTCCCGAACGAGGGCCATGGCGCTTTGCCGCCCGTTTGCGTGGTCGATCAGCAGGGTCGTGTCGATCAGGAACTGCATCGGTCGCCGTCTCCTCGTACGGTGCCCACAACATCCGGTCTCGCTCGCTCGAGTCTCGTACCCTCCGCAGGTTCTCCGTGACCTCCTCCTCGGTCTTGCCCCAGAAGTCGGTGCCTTTCAGCGCGCCCGCGTACTTCTCGAAGACCATGCGGGCGTTGTCGCGACGGACCTGTCTCGCCAAGACCTCCGCGATGTAGCGGCTGCGGCCGCGCGGACCGGCCACGGCGTCGACGAGCGCGAGCGTCTCTTCGGGCAGGGTGATGTTCGTCCGGACGAGCCCCATCGTGTGACTCCATGTGTGCATGAACAGCACACAACGTAGCACATCGATCAGCTGCAGCGCGTGGTGCAGGACGAGAGCCGCCGGTCGCCCGGCCTCGGCTACGATCTGGATGAAATCGATGCAGTCTGGATGGAGGGGTTCGTGGCCGAGCGCTACGACGCGGTGATCATCGGAGGCGGCCACAACGGGCTCGTCAGCGCCGCCTACCTGGCCCGGGCCGGAATGAAGACGCTCGTCCTCGAACAGCGCCACGTCCTCGGCGGCGCGGCGGTCACCGAGGAGCTCTTCCCGGGCTTCCGGTTCAGCGTCTTTTCCTACGTGGTGTCGCTCCTCCGGCCCGAGATCATCCGCGAGCTCCAACTGCCGCGCCACGGACTCGACATCCTGCCCCTCGACGGCACGTTCACGCCGCTGCGCAAGGGCGAGGGGCCGAAGGGGCCGCGCTCGAAGGACGTGGCCGGGACCGGCGACTACCTGTGGCGGGTCAACGACCACGGCCGGACGATCCGCGAGCTCCGGCGCTGGTCGGCGACCGATGCCGAGGCGTACGAGGAGTACGGCCAGCTCATGGTCGAGATGGCCCGGTTCATCAAGCCGATCCTCGGGATCACGCCGCCGGACCTGACCTCGCTCGACCCGCGCCCGCTCCTGCCCCTTGGCGGCCTGCTCCGCTCGTTCCAGCAGCTGCCGGAGCGCCAGCAGGCCGTCTTCGTCCAGCTGATGACAATGTCGGCCGCCGACTTCCTCGACCAGTGGTTCGAGACCGACCCCCTCAAGGCGACGATGAGCGCGTCGGGGATCATCGGGACCTATCTCGGGGTCCGATCTCCGGGCACGGCCTATGTCCTGCTCCACCACTACATGGGCGAGATCGACGGGGCGTTCCGGGCGTGGGGCATCCCGAAGGGCGGGACCGGCGGCATCTCGAACGCGATCGGCTCGGCGGCCCGGGCGCTCGGCGCCGAGATCCGGACCGAGGCGCCGGTCGAGCGGGTGATCGTCAAGAACGGCAAGGCGGTCGGCGTCGCGCTCGCCGGCTCGGGCGAGGAGATCCATGCCGACGTCGTCCTGTCGTCGGTCGATGCCCGGCGGACGTTCCTCG
>JANLYK010000578.1:0-1981 GCA_031365595.1 Chloroflexota bacterium
GTCCTGACCGCGCCGACGGTGCTCCCCCTGATCGAGGCCGAGCCGACCTACGTCGAGCAGGTCGTCCGGAACCTCGTCAGCAACGCCGCCAAATACAGCGCCGCCCCTGCCCCGATCGAGATCGCGATGGCCGCCGAGGACGGGATGGTCGCCGTCCGGATCCTCGATCGCGGGATCGGCATCGACGAAGCCACGGCCGAGGGCGCGTTCGAGCTCTTCTACAGGACGCGCGAGGCCAGCCGGTTCGCTGCCGGGGCGGGCATCGGGCTGTTCGTCTGCCGCCAGCTCGTCGAGGCGATGGGCGGCACGGCCTGGCTCCGACCGCGCGACGGCGGCGGAACGGAGGCCGGCTTCCGCTTGCCCGCCGTGGAGCTGATCGCCGACGAGGTGGACTGACTCCGACAGGCACGCTCCGCCGGGTCCGATCTCGTCACCTCGACGTCATCACGATTCGGGCTCGTGCGCGTAGGATTCGGTCATGCAGTTCCTCTTCCGCTCTCCGTCCACGCCCTCCGCCGACCACGCGCTGCCCGGTCGCAGCGATCCCCTCCCCCTCACCGATCGTCACTTCGTGAACGGCGCCTCCCTGAAGGGGCCGTGGGCCGACGGCACCCGGACCGCCATCTTCGCGATGGGCTGCTTCTGGGGTGCCGAGAAGGATTTCTGGCAGACCCCGGGGGTCGTGAGCACCGCGGTCGGCTACGCCGGTGGCTTCACCCCGAACGCCGACTACCGCGAGGTCTGCTCGGGCAAGACCGGCCACGCCGAGGCCGTCCTTGTCGCGTACGACCCGGCACGGATCTCGTACGAGCAGCTCCTGAAGGTCTTCTGGGAGCAGCACGACCCGACCCAGGGCATGCGCCAGGGCAACGACAACGGGACCCAGTACCGGTCCGCGATCTACACGACCGACGCCGAGCAGCAAGCCGCCGCCGAGGCGTCGCGAGACGCCTATCAGGAGCGCCTGAACGCCGCCGGCTTCGGGACGATCACCACGGAGATCGCGCCGGCCCCGCCGTTCTACTACGCCGAGGACTACCACCAGCAGTACCTCGCCAAGAATCCGGGCGGCTACTGTCCGAATCACGCCACCGGCGTCAAGCTGCCCGATGGCTTCGTGGTCACGCCGCTCCAGTACGTAGACTGACGGCCTCACCAAGCCGCTCGAGGCCCCGATGACGAACCAACCCGCGGACGTCGTCCGCCCCCTGCGGCAGACCCGCCAGGTCCGGGAGTTCGAGCCGACCCCCGTACCCCCACGTGTCCTCGATGCGCTGGCCGACGTTGCCCGCTGGACCGGGAGCAGCGAGAACAGCCAGCCATGGCGATTCATCGTGATCACCGACCCGGCCACGCTCAATGCGTTGCACGACGCCGGTCTGCCGCAGACGCGCGGTCTCGCGACGGCAACCGCGGCGATCGCGATCGTGCTTCCGGATGACCCGGCCCGCGCCGTTGCCGACGCCTACGACGACGGGCGCGTCGCGGAGCGCATCCTCGTGGCGGCGCGGATGCTCGATATCGGCGCGGGGATCAGTTGGATCCGGACGGACGTCCGGGGCGCCGTCCGCGACATCCTCCGGCTGCCGGACGATCGCTTGGTCCGGACGATCGTCCAATTGGGGATCCCGACTTTGGCGGCGCGGGCGCCCAAGAGCGGGCCGGGCGAGGCGCGCCTGCCGCGTGATGAGACGATCTTCCGCGATCGCTGGCCGGCGGGCTGACGGGCCGGGCATACGACTGACCTGTCGGAGAACGCAGGCTCGGAAGCGTATTGCCCGAACGACGCGACCTCCTCGGGTCCACGCACATGCGCCATGCGCCAGATGTGCTCGTACGGGCCGATGCCGCCGACCAGTCGGTAGTCGTCCGCGGCGAGCCGGTCGAGGACGACCGGATTGACACCGGCCCGCAGAGCGCCTATATATCGCGGATCGATATAGCGTCCCACGACTGAGGAGGCGCCCGTGTCCGAGGCGGC
>JANLYK010000611.1:0-1988 GCA_031365595.1 Chloroflexota bacterium
GCGAACCGAATCGGTCAGGCCCGACAGCTGGCGAAGCTCGTCGATGTAGTACGGGTTCTGCATGAACCGGACGTCGAAGACGAGGTCGGCCTCGAGGGGCACGCCGTACTTGAACCCGAAGCTGATCAGCTGGATCGCCAGCCGGCTCGGGTCGGCCGCCTCGCCCAGCCTCGTGAAGATCCGCTCGCGGAGCTCGCGCAGGGACAGGTCGCTCGTGTCGATGACCACGTCCGACTCGCTCCGGACCGGGTCAAGCAGCCGGCGCTCGGCCGCGATCGAGCTGGCGATCCCGCGCTGGTCGGCGAGCGGGTGGCGATGGCGGGTCTCGGAGAAGCGCCGGATCAGGACCTCGTCGCGGGCCTCGAGGAAGAACACCTGGGGCCGGATCCCGCGGCCCTCGAGCGCGCCACGCATCGCCCCGAAGGCCATCGGCGCGTCGCCCGAGCGGATGTCGAGCACGATCGCGACTTTGCCGAAGCGCTCCGGGTTGTCGCTGACGAGGTCCGCCAGGCCGGGCAGCATCTCGCCCGGCAGGTTGTCCACGACCGTGTAGCCGAGGTCCTCGAACAGCTTCGCGGCAGCGGTTTTGCCACCGCCCGACAGGCCGCTCAGGAGGACGACGTGCTGGCGCTCGTCGCTCGGGCCGGTCTCGCCGGCCGGCGCGGCGGCCGGCAGCTCGCGCGCGGCCGCCTCGCCGGTGGCCGTCACCGGCCGCTCCTCCGAATCGCGAGCACCGTCAGTTCGAACAGGACGTACATCGTGCCGCCGAGGACGATCGGGCTGAACGGGTCCCCGCCGGGCGTGACGACCGCCGCGAACAGGGCGATCCCCAGAATCGCGACCCGCCGGGAGGCGGCCAGGCGCGCGGAACTCAGGATGCCAACCCGGGCCAGCCCGAACAACACGATCGGGAACTCCATGAGCAGCCCGAAGGCGAGAAACATCGTGGTCACGAAGCCGAAGTACGCGGTCGCAGTCAGGTTCGCGACGATGACCGCGTTCGTGAACCCGAGCAGAAACGTGATCGCGAACGGCAGGACGATCCAGGCAACGGTGACGCCGAGGGCGAAGAAGAAGAGCGCAAGCGGGATCCACGGTCGGAGGGTCTTCCGCTCCGTGACGGTCAGACCGGGCGCGATGAACGCCCAGAGCTGGTAGAGGAGCACGGGCATCGCGACGATCACGCCGACCGCGACGGACAGTTGGAGGGCGATCCCGAACGCATCGCCGGGCGCGAGGGTCTGCAGCACGCGCCGATCGGGCGGTAACGGCGAGGTCAGGAAGATCTCGAGCTGGTCGTGGAACAGGAACCCGATCGCGGAGCCCGCGACGACCGCGAGGATCGCCCGGACGATCCGGGTGCGGAGCTCCGAGAGGTGGTCGACCAGGGTCATCGCCTGATCGGGATCGGCCGGGGCGGCGCCGCTCGAACCGGGGTCCGCGGGAAGTCGATCCTGCAGGCCGGCGGCGCGGACGGCGTCGGCGTCAGCCATCGGGAGGTCGCGCGGCCCGGATCAGGCCGGGAGGTTCGTTGGCTCGTCGTCCGACGCGGGCGGCGTCGGGATGGCCATCGGGGCCGGGATCGTCGTGGTCGTCGGGGTCGGCACCAGGGGCTCGGGTGTCGGAGCCGGGGCGGCGCCGGCGGACGGCGGCAGCGGGCTGGTGTCGATCCGCGTCGCTTCAGCCACGTCCGTGGACGCCTTGCGGAACTCGCGGATGCTCTTGCCGAGCGCCGCGCCCACGTCGGGCAGGCGGCCGGGCCCGATCACGATCAGGGCGATCACGAGGATGACGATGAGCTCGATGGGCCCGATGTTCGGCATAAGTGGCTGGTCTCGACCTCTCGTCCGGATGCGGGCCGGCGGGTCCGCTGCGCGCTGGCTAGGGTAGCACGGGCAGGCGGGCCGCCCAGTCGCGGGCGGCGGTCGCGATCGCCTCGCCGGGGTCCCCGGACGGCATCGTTCCGGCCGCCCCGGCGATCCCGCGCG
>JANLYK010000031.1:0-13061 GCA_031365595.1 Chloroflexota bacterium
TCTCATCGCCGAACTGCGCGGTCTCGTCGAGCTCCACCGCGAAGCGGGTTCGGCGCTGGCGGCGCGCCTCCTCGCCGAACGAGCGCCGCTCGAGGCCGACATCTGGCTGATCGAGCCGATCGCCGCGGTGGCCCCCGTCGCCGCCGAGCAGCCGGTGCCGGTGGCGGCCGCGAACCTGGTCGACGCGCTCCCGGCGGGAGCCGCATGAGGGGACGGACCGTCAGTCGGGTGACCCTCGCAACCGGACCGCAACCGAGAGGCAACGGTGTCGGTGTCGCACGCGCAACGCCCGATCGACGAGGATCAGACGACGGCGTCTGGAACGCCGTCTTGTCGTCTCTCTCCCCGGAAAGCGAAGGCCGCCCGATGATCCACCCGTCCGATCCCGAGATCCGCCGGTCCGTCGCTGTCCGTGATGGCCACGGCGCCCCGGTCACGTGCGCCGCGTGTGGCTGTCGGCTGCGCTCCGCGATGTCCGGCAACGACATCGCCTGGTTCCACTTCAACCCGATGGCCGGCCGCGACGCCCGCGGCTGCCGGGTCGAGTGCGTCGACGAGGCCCATGACGTGACCGGCTACCGGACGGCGTCGCTCGCCCTCGCGTAGTCACCGGATCGCCGCGGGAGCGTCCCGCGCTGCACATCTGCGACGCCACGACCGCGAGCCAATGCATGGCCGAAGACGAGTCGGTCGGGCTGCGTATCAGCGTCGGCGGCACGTATCGGACGCAGATTCTCTGGGCGATGGCGAATTACAACTCATTTGCCGATCCCATCTCCATGACCGAGTTGCCAGCGGGCGAGGACCCGGACGTGCAGGTGCTCTCAACAACATCAGCCGTGCAGGCGCTGGCTTGGACGAGATGCCAAGGACCGCCAGGCGCTGCAGGTATGTCGAATGGCGGCAGCGACGCCGGGGCACAACTGCAATCACCGCTCCCACAGGAGCGGCCTTCGAAACGTTCGTGGACGAGATCCGGGCGGCGTCCGCCAATTAGCGGACGAGACGACTGGGCGGGACCCGCAACACGTCGCGAGTGTCACGCATACGCGACCAGGCGAGTTATGAGCCGGTTTCGATCCGGTAGCCGACTCCTCGCACCGCCAGGATCTGCGGTCCGCCCGCCGACTCGACCTTGGCCCGCAACCGGGCCAGGTGGGGCTTCAGCCAGAGGAGATCTGGATCCGTCTCGGCCGGCCAGCCGGATCGCGCGAGCAGATGGTGCGGCACGATGTCGCCGGCGGCGCGGACGAGCGCCTCGAGCAACCGGAACTCCGTCGGCGTGAGGGTCAACCCGGTCGTCCCGACGCGCGCTTCGTGACGAGCCGGCTCCAGGACCAGGTCGCCGGCTGTCACGGGGCCGGTCGCCGCGCCGGCGGTCGATCGGTCGACCCGGCGCATAACCGCCGCGATCCGGGCGAGCAGCTCGGCCTTGCCGAACGGCTTCACGAGATAGTCGTCGGCGCCGATCCCGAGCGCCCGGACCTTCGCCTCCTCGGCGCTCTCCCCGGACACGACGACGATCGGGGCGGATCCGGCGGCCCGGATCTGGCCGGCGACCGTGAATCCGTCGGGACCGGGCATCGCGAGGTCGAGGAGCACGAGGTCGGGGGCCTCCTCGCGGAAGCGCTTGACCGCGGTGAGGCCGTCGTACGCGGTGATCACCTGGTGGCCCTCGGTGCCGACGAGGGCGGTGATCGCGCCGACCATCGCCGGGTCGTCGTCGACGACAAGGATGCGGAGCGGGCGAGCGGCGATCATGGCGACCTCAGCGTGTGGGACGGGTTGGAAGGTGGCGGATGGAAGCGAGAACGTCGAGCATCAGACGGCCGCCGCGGCGGGCAGGGCGATGACGAACCGGGCGCCGGTCGGCTCGGCGGGCTCGACCCACAGTCGGGCGCCCATCGATTCGCCGAGGCGCTTGGCCGCGTACAGCCCGATTCCCGAGCCGCGCGCCGTGTGCGTCTCGCGCCGGGCGTAGGGCTCGAAGATCCGCTCGCGCCACTCCTCGGGAATGCCCGGCCCCTGGTCGGTGACGCCGATCCGGACGAAGCCCTCGACGAGGTCGTGGTCGACGGTGATCGTCGTGTCCGGTGGCGAGTACTTCACGGCGTTCTCGATCAGGTGCTCGAGAATCTGGCGGAGCCGCGGGGCGTCTGCCAGGGCGTGATGGCGGAGGCCGGCGCGGACTTCGAGGTGGTGCTGGCGAACGATCGGCCGGATCGAATCGGTGACCTCGGCGATCGCGGCCTCGATGTCGGTCGGGGTGACGGTGGCGGCCTCGGCCGGCACGATCCGGACCGAGGCGAGAATCGAGTCCACGAGGCGATCGAGGCGCTCGACCTGGTCCATCGCCGCGTCGTGCCAGGCCTGGCGCTGCGCGCGCCGATCCGGGTCGCGCGAATCGCGGCCGTCGAGCGGCGGGTCGTCGGCGAGGAGCTCGGTGTAGGCCCGGACGACGGCCAGCGGAGTCCGCAGCTCGTGAGTCACGAGGGCGATCAGGTCGGCGCGCGCCTCGTCGATCTGGCGGAGCTGCTCGAGGCGCTCTTCGGCCTCGGTCTGCTGGCGGCCCTTCTCGACGATTCCTGCGAGCAGGTCGGCGATCGCCTGGAGCTGGGCGACGTCGCCCTGGGTGAACGGCCGCTCGACCTCCGTCTGGACGTTCAGGACCCCGACGATCTGGTCGTTCCAGGTCAGGGGCACGCTGAGCATCGAGGCGATGAACCGGCGCTGGTCGATGCCCCGGACCCATAGGAAGCGCGGGTCCGAGCGGACGTCGGAGATGACCAGCGGCTCACGACTGGCCGCGACACGGCCCGTGACGCCTTCGCCGTACGGGACCCGGGCCCGTCCGATCTGGTACCGATCCAGTCCGTTCGTGGCCGCCAGCGTCAGGTAGGCTCCATCCCGATCGAGCAGGTAGAGCGAGGTGACATCGCCGTGGAGCGCATCGCGGGTCCCGTCGACGACCGTCTCGAGGAGCTCGTCCCAGGTCCGTGCCGTGGTCGCGAGGCGGGCGACCTCATGCAGGAACCGGAGCTGCTCGAGCTGATCCGGTCCGGTGCTCGATCCGATCTCGGGCGCCGTCATGGCCATCACCATACAAGCCTACGAGGCGATCTCCTCTCGAAAGGTTGCGGGCGCGAGCCGGACGGGCTGCGGAACGGTCGCGTCGCAACCTTCGTGCAGGCGGCCTGAGGCGATGTCCCGTGCCATTCGCCGCCCCAACGAGGCCGTCCGGGCCGAACCGGCCACGATCGGGACGGGCCGTGCCCGGGATCCGCTCGCGCTCGAGATCCGGCTACTCGGCTCGCTTCTCGGCCAGGTGATCGCGGAGCAGACCGGACGCGAATTGCTCGATCTCGTCGAGCGCGTCCGGCGCACGACGATCCGCCTCCGGCGCGGCGACGATCCGTCCCTCCGCGCGGAGCTCGTCGCAGAGCTGGCGGCCCTCGACCCGGGCCGGGCCGAGGTCGTCGTCCGGGCGTTCAGCCTGTACTTCCGGCTCGTGAACCTGGCAGAAGAGCGGGAACTGGTCCGCGAGGGCCGCCGGGCGGAGCGCGCTGCACAGCGATCGGCGGGCCGTTGGCGCGCCACCGCCGACGAACGTCCGGACGACTCCCTTGCAGCCGCGGTGGCCTGGCTGCGCCGCTCAGGGATCGACGACGCGGGCATCGCGGGCGCCATCGATCGACTCCGGATCCAGCCGGTCCTGACCGCCCATCCGACCGAGGCCCGGCGCCGGACCGTGCTGATCGCCCTGCGTCGGATCGATCGTCTTCTCGCCCGCCTCGCCGAGCGCGACGTCGTCGCCGGCGAGGATCGCGACGCGCGCCGCCGGCTGCGCGAGGAGATCACCCTCCTGTGGCGGACCTCCGACCTGCGAGCGGCCGCGGTGTCCCCGCTCGACGAGGTCCGGACCGCCCTCGCGTTCTTCGACGAGACGCTGTTCAGCGTCGTCCCCCGGATCTACCGCGAGGCCGACGCGGCGCTCGACGCCGGAAGGACTGGCAACCGGGACGGCGACGGCGCCAGCAACGAGGCGACCGATAGCGGTCGGACCGGCACGCGCCCGCCGCGCACGACGGCGTTCCTCGCTTGGGATTCGTGGATCGGCGGGGATCGCGACGGCAACCCCATGGTGACCGCCGAGATCACGGAGCGGACCCTCCGGATCCACGCCGATCACGTCCTGCGCGGCTATGAAGCCGTCGCGACCCGGCTGGCCCAGACGATCGCTGCCGCCACGTCGCCCGAGCGCATGTCGCGGACGCTGGCCGGACGGCTCGCCCGGGACGCGGATCTCCTGCCCGACCTGGACCGCCAGCTCCGTCGGCGCTACCCGGACGAGCCGTATCGCCAGCGCTTCGGGTTCGTGGCCGAGCGACTGCGCCGGACGCGCGCCCATCTCACCGGTCAGGCGGCGCCGCTCACCGGTCTGTACTCGGGACCGGACGAGCTGGACGCCGAGCTCGTCGAGATCCAGGACGCCCTCGTGGCCGACGGGCTGGGGCGCGTGGCGTGGGGTGACGTCGCGGATCTCCGCTGGCAGCTTGCGACCTTCGGGTTCCACCTCGCCTCGCTCGAGGTCCGCCAGCACAGCACCGCCCACCGCGAGACCGAGGCGGCGGTCGCGGCCGGAGATCTCCAGCGCGAGGTCGTGGCCGGCGTGTCCGCGGCCGAGGTCCTCGACACGTTCCGGGTCGTCGCCGCGGCCCAGGCGCGCTACGGGCCGCACGCCGCCGGCCGGTACGTGATCTCGTTCACCGCCGAGGCCGACGACGTCGGGCGGGTGCTCCGCCTCGCCGCCGCCGCGGAACCGGGCCCGGACGTAGGGTTCGCGATTCTCGACGTCGTGCCGCTGTTCGAGGACGCGGCGACGCTCGAGGCGGCCGGACCGATCCTGGCCGCGATCCTTTCCGACCCGGCCTACCGGGCCCACCTGCGCGAGCGCGGCGATCGCCAGGAGGTGATGCTCGGCTACTCCGACTCGAACAAGGAATCGGGCTACCTCGCCGCCAACTGGCTGCTCCATCTCGCCCAGGGAGCGCTGATCGCAACCGCTCGCGAGCACGCCGTCGAGCTGACCCTGTTCCACGGCCGCGGCGGGGCGATCGGGCGGGGCGGCGGACCGGCCAACCGGGCGATCCTGGGCCTGGCCGCCGGATCGCTGGAGGGCCGGCTGAAGCTGACCGAGCAGGGCGAGGTGATCGCAGCCAACTACGCCGACGCGGGGATCGCCCAGCGCCATCTCGAGCGGCTCGCGGCAGCCACCCTCGTCGCGTCATCGGCCGCCCACGAGGCCGCGCTCCTGCCGCTCGAAGCCTCGGGTGGCCCGATCCTCGACGAGCTCGCCGCCACCTCGCGCGGCGCCTATCGCGACCTCGTGGAAGGCCCGCGATTCGTCGAGTTCTTCCGCCAGGCGACCCCGATCGACGAGATCGCGACCCTCCGCCTCGGCTCGCGTCCGGCCGCCCGCGGCCGTCCCGGAGGGACGAGCTCCGTGTCGGAAGCGCCTGATTCTTCGGGGGCCGCGTCCTCCGGAGGCTCGATCGCCGATCTCCGGGCGATTCCGTGGGTGTTCGCCTGGTCGCAGGCCCGGATCGAGCTGCCGGGCTGGTTCGGGCTGGGCGCGGCGCTCGAGGCCTACGGAATCCGACACGGCCCTGCCGGCATCACCGCCCTGCGTCGCCTCTACGCGCGCTGGCCGTTCTTCGCGAGCCTCGTGGACAACGCCGAGCTCGCCCTCGCCCGGGCGGACCTGGGGGTCGCTCGCCAGTACGCCGCCCTCGCCGACGACCTCGACGGCGCATGGCCCGCGATCGAGGCGGAATACGTCCGGACGGTCACGAGCCTGGGCCAGGTCACCGGGCGGGACCGTCTGCTCGACCGCGATCCCGAGCTGCGCCGCCGGATGGGCCTGCGCGACCCGTACGTGGACTCCCTGTCCGAGCTCCAGGTCACGCTTCTGGCCCGGCTGCGGGCCGCCGCTCCGGACGATCCGGAGCGGGGCCGACTGCTGCGCCTGGTCCAGCTGACGGTCAATGGGATCGCCGCCGGATTGCAGCGGACCGGCTGACGAGCGACCCCGCTGCCGGCCCGCCGGGGATCAGTCGCGCGGGACGACGACCAGGTAGGCGGTCGTCCCGCCGGATTCGACCTTGCTCATCACGACCACGGCGTCGCCGGTCTTCAGGTCGGCGACCGCGGCCTTCGCGCCGTCACGCCGGACGCGGCTCTCGCCGGACAGGCTGACCGTGACGGACGAGCCGCCGGCCTCGGCGATCGTCAGCGAGGTCACACTGATCGCCGAGATCGTGCCGTGGTCGAGCTGGATCGTGGTCAGGCCGGATTTCGGCAGGTCGACGACGACGGTGCCGTGGACGAGATGCTTCCAGGCAGCCAGCCGGCGGAGTCGCTCGGCAGCGAGACGGCCGGCGGCGTCAGGGGCGACCTGCTCGGCGGTGAGCACGGCGTCGATCGTGGCGACGTCCGGGTCCATCGCGGCGACGGCATTCGAAGACCCGGCCGCCGCCCGCTCGGAGGGCTGAGCCTGAGCGATGCCGATGCCGGCCACCGCGACGAGGAGCGCCGAGCCGGCAATGACCGTGACCCGGCGACGGAGGGTGTGCATGACGTCTCTCCCGGTACGTGATCGATGGACGCTGCCGAGGTGGCATCGGGCCCACGATCGGGCGACGGGGTGAGGTCTATCAGCGGCCGGCGTAAGGACGACGTAAGGCGTCAATCGCCCGCGGAGTCCGCGATCAGACCGGGAGGTGCAGGACGTCCCCGTCCCGACCGACGATCGGTCGATCGCTGCCCCGGGCGAACCACCACGCGGCACCGGCCCCGGCCACACGCCAGTTCCGGCCGTCAGGCCCCTTCCGCTCGGCGATGACTCCGGTCCGTTCGTCGAGCCCCAGGTAGCCGATGCCGCCCGGGGCGAGGTCGTCGAGAGCACGTTGCCAGGCGGTCCGCCGGATGTCGTCGTAGTGGGGGACCACCGCCAGTCCGCGGACCAATCCGAGTGCCCGGATGCCGCCAGTCGGCGTCCACGCCCATTCGGCGAGGGCCATCGCCCCGGCGCTCGCACCGGCGATCACGGCGCCACGCCCCCACGCGGCCTTGATCGCGGCGAAGGCCGGACTGCCCGCGAGGATCCCGGGCACGAGGTCCGGATCGCCGCCCGGCAGGTGGATCAGGTCGGCATCGGCCAGGCAGGCCGCCTGGTCGGGGTCGGCGGCGCTGGCCGCATCGACCACCCGGGCGACGTCCACGCGTGCGATCCGGCCGAGGACGGCGGCGCGGCGCTCGAATGCGGCCCGGCCGTTCGCGGACGCCCGATCGGGCAGCCCGCGTGCGGCCGCGGTCGGCAGGATCACGACCCGGATCGCCGCCGTGAGCCGATCCGCCAGTTGGCCGACGTGGTGGCCGCTGACGTCGTCGGTAGCGTCGTCGCCCGCCTTCGCCTTGGACGCGAGCCGACGCGCGCCGGCCGCGGCTCCGGCCAGGAGCAGGGCATCGAGGAAGCGCTCGTCGCCCGCGTCGTACTCACCGCCGCCGTGCAGCCCGATCGGTCCGTTCATCGCCACCCCCCGGTGCGCTGCCCGGCCGCGACCGCCAGCTCGGAGCAGGCGGCGGAGTGGCCAGGCACCGCGCGATGATACGGCGCGTCCGTTTGCCAGCCGTTGGACCTACGATCCGCACCCCATGTCATCCCGCCCCGGCGACGCCGTCGCCCGGATCGTCGCCTGGACCCGTCGCTGGCAGGCGATCCTTCCGCTCCTCGCCGCCGAGCTGATCGTCTGGCTCGGATTCGGCGCGTTGCTCCCGATCATGCCGATCTACTTCACGGAGAACGGCGTCGACCTCGCGACGCTCGGCGTGGTCGTCGCGGCGTGGCCTGCCGCGCGCCTGGTCGGCGAGCCGGTCTTCGGCTGGATCGCGGATCGGACCCGGCGGGTCCCGCTGATGGTCGCGGGCAATGTGGGAGCCGGGATCTTCCTGTTCCTGCCCCTGGTCTGGGTCGGGGCCGGGCCGTTCATCGTGCTCCGCGCACTGGCCGGCCTGTCGACCGCCCTCTACGACCCGGCCGCCCGGGGCTACATCAGCGATGCGACACCGGCCGACCGGCGGGGCGAGGCGTTCGGGCTGTACGGCGCGGCCCAGATGGGCGGGCTCCTGCTCGGTCCCGCGATCGGCGGGCTCGGCTCGGCGGCATTCGGCGGGGTCGCGTTCATCTTCTGGTTCGGGGCGATCAGCTCGCTCATCGCGGCGATCGCGATCGCGGTCCGCGTCCGTGAGCACCCGGCGCCGGCCGGTCAGGCCCGGGAGGGCTGGGCACCGGCGGTCGACCTGACCGATTTCCCGCACGAGCCCGAACACCTGGTCGGCCGGGCGGGCCGGTCCGCGGACCCCGGGCCAGGCGACGCGCCGGGCCCGGCAGGCCTCGCCAACCGGATGCTGATCGCGGCAATCCTGTTCACGGTCGGCGGCAACTTCGCTGCGGGCACATACGAGGTGATCTGGTCGCTGTACCTGACCGGGCTCGGCGCCGGGCTCGAGCTCGTCGGGCTCACGTTCGCCCTGTTCGGCCTGCCCGTCCTCGTCCTGTCACCGGCGTTCGGGCGACGGGTGGATCGTGGCGGAATGACGATCTACCTGATCGCGGGGACGCTCCTGCCGGTCGCGGCCGCGCTCGTCTACACGATCGTGCGCGATCCGCTCCTCACGATCCCGTTGGTCCTGGTCGAGGCGACGGGGTTCGCGATGTTCAACCCGGCGCTCTACTCGATCGTCGCCGCGGGCAGCCCGCCCGGCCGGTCGTCGACGGCACAGGGTGTCTTCGGCGCGGCCGGGACGCTCGGGTTCGTGATCGCGTCGCTCCTTGCCGGCAATCTCGCGGCGCGCGACATCCGCCTGCCGTTCGTCGTGTTTGCGGTCGTGATGACCGCATTCACGCTCGCGGCATTCACGGTCGGCGGGTCGGCGCTCCGGCGCGGTGCGACGGTCCGGGTCGAGGGTCGGGCGGCCTGACCGCCACCCGGCCCCGGCCGGGAACGTCGAACGGCTCGGCCGGCCTCAGGCGGAACGGAGCGGTCGATCGAGGCGCGCCCGCAGGCCGATGCCGGTCGGCCCGCCCAAACGGCCGCGCAACTCGCGGTGGTCGACCCGCGGCGGGTCGGTGCGCAGCGTCACCATCGTGCCCGCGAGCCGGTCGTGGAAGGCGTTGACGACCGACGCGAGATCGCTGTCCGGGTCGGTGCGGTGTCGTCTGAACATGTTCGGCACAGTGCGCCGGGTGGTGCATCGGGACAACCCCATCATTCGCACTACCCCTGGCAGGACTTGCGTACCGGGCGGGCGGGCCGCACTCCATTTGACCCGGGTGGCTTCGGTCACTACCATGAGCAGTCGCGGGGTGGAGCAGCGGCAGCTCGTCGGGCTCATAACCCGAAGGTCGGCGGTTCGAATCCGTCCCCCGCAACCAATGCCTGCACCTGAACCCCGGGTCCGACCGCCCGGGGTTCTTCTTTGCCCTCGGCGGCTTACTCCCAGCGGAACGTCCTGATCGCCAGGGTCGTGGTCGCGATCGCCCAGACGACGAGCTGGGACATCGGGCCTGCGATGTCGGCCCCGGCCGGCGTCGCCGCGCCAAGCCCGGTCCGGAGCACGTCCGAGAGGGCCGCCGCGGGCAAGGCCGCCGCGATGGCAGCGAGGGGACCCGGCAGTCGATCGATCGGGACGATGACGCCGCCGACGACGAGAAACGCGAGGAACAGCACGTTCGCCAGCGCGAGGACCGTCTCGGCCCGGAGCGTTCCGGCGATCAGCAGCCCGAGTCCCACGAAGGCGGCCGTCCCGAGTACCACGGCCGCGATGACGATCGCGAGCGAGCCGCCCGATCCCGCGTTCCAACCGAGCAGGACTGTCGCGGTCACCACGAGCAGTCCGATCTGGACCGTCTCGACGGCGAGAACGGCCAGAAGGCGGGCCACCATCAGCTCGGCTCGGCTGAGCGGCGACCCGCCGAGCCGCTTGAGGACGCCGTAGGAGCGATCGTAGGCGGTCGTGATCGACAGGCTCACGAGGCTCGTCGCGATGATCCCGAGGGCGATCGCGCCGGGCAGCAGGAAGTCGACGGCGCGCGCGGCACCGGTCGGCAGGATCGCAACCGACGAGAAGAGGCCGAGGACGACGGTCGGGATCACGATCGTGGCGAACAGGTTCTCGGGCCGGCGCAGGACGAGACGAAGCTCCATGGCGGTCATCGCCGCGATGGCCCGAACGGGCGAGGCGGGTCGGCTCATCGGTGGAGGTCCGCTTCGTCGTCGAGGGTCGCCGACCCGGTCAGCTCCAGGTAGCGCTCCTCGAGGGTGGCGCCGCCGGTCCGCAGCTCCACGATCAGCGCGCCACGGGCCGAGCACCAGGCTGCGAGTTGGGTGATCGCGTCCGGCGTGGCGGCTGTTCCGGTGACGCGGTACCGGCCCGGCCCGCCGTCAGGCACGACGGCTGCGGACTCGGCCCCGGACTCGAGAGCCACGGCAAGGAGCACGAGGTCGGCGTCGGACATCGCCGCTGCAAGGCGGAACCGGAGCACGATCGGTCCCGCGTCACGGAGCTCGTCGGCCCGCCCGAGGGCGACGATCCGGCCCCGGTCCAGGATCGCGATCCGATCCGCGACCCGCTCGACGTCGGCCAGGTCATGGCTCGTGAGGACGATCGCGACCCCCACGTCGCGCAGCCCGGACAGCAGCTCCCGGGTCGTGGCCCGGGCCTCGACATCCATCCCCGCGGTCGGCTCGTCGAGGATCGCGACGTCCGGCCGGCCGACGAGGGCCAGGGCGAGGCCGACGCGCTGGCGCTCGCCGCCCGACAGACGCCGATAGCGCGTCCGGGCCTTGGAACCGGCGAGCCCCACCCGGCCGAGCAGCTCCTCCACGCCAAGCGGGTCGGCGTGGAAGCGAGCGTGCAGGCCGACCACCTCGCGGGCCGTCATCCGTGGGTCGATCCCGCCCCCGCCCTGGAGCATGAGCCCGACCCGGGCCCGATGCCCGCGACCTCCTCGAGCCGGGTCAGACCCCAGGACCCGCACGCCGCCGCCGTCGGGGCGCCGGTAGCCCTCGAGGATCTCGACCGTCGTGGTCTTGCCGGCGCCATTGGGGCCGAGGAGCGCGACGATCTCGCCGGGCTGGACGACGAACGAGATGCCGCGCAGGACGGCCCGCCCGTCGTAGCCCTTGTGCAGGTCATCGACCTCGATCGCGGCTCCCCGCGACGCGCTCATCCGCCGCCCGAGATCGCCGCGTACTGGCGTTCGAAGTCGGCGTCACGAACCTCGCCGATCTGGATCGAGCGCAGCACCCCCTCGCGGTCGACGAAGTAGGTCTGGGGCCGGGCGATCACCCGGTAGGCCGCCTTGATGGCGGCCCCCGGGTCGATGACGGTCGACCAGCTGCCGCCGTACTGGGCGGCGAACTCCCGGGCAGGCTCTACCGGGTCGTCGGTCAGGACGCCGACGACGACGAGGCCCTCGGCCGCGTGCTGGGTGGCCTTGGCCGCGAGCAGCGGGAACTCGGTCCGGCACGGAACGCACGACGGGCCCCAGAAGTTGATGATCACCGGGCGGCCGCGGAGGGCCGCCAGGTCGAACGCGGCGCCGTCGAGAGTCGTGCCCGCGATGTTCGGGACGACCTGCCCGGTCGCGATGTCGGGTGAGACCGGTTCCGTCCCGGCCCGCGGGCTGGAGATGCCGACGACGACGGCGGCGGCCACCGCGGCGATTCCGAGGAGGAGCGCGATCGGCCGGGTCGGCCGCGGGCGGGCAGGCGTCGGGCTGCTCGGGGAGGTCGCGGACCCCGGCGGATCGGACACGGGAGGCTCCGTCACGAAGTGGGCGGCGTCACCCGCCGACGGTCAGCTGGCCGTTCATCAGCGCGGGGTGGATCGAGCATTCGAATGTGTACGTGCCGGCCTTGAGCGCCGGGACGTCATAGACCCGCTTGGCCGAGCCTGGGAAGTCCTTGCCGTCGAAGACCTTCGTGCCGCCCGCATCAAGCACGTCGACGTCGTGGGGCGTGCCCGCGTCCTGGTTGTCAAAGTCGATCTTCAGCGGCTTGTCGGCGGGCGCGCTGAGGGCGGCCACGTCGAACTTCACGCCCTTGGCGATCACGACCAGGGTTCCGGGAGGCGTCGCCGGACCGGACGGGGCCGGAGAGCCGCCCGGGCCAGCCGTCCCACCCACCGCCGAGCGAGGCGGGAACCAGCCCGCGTTGAGGGCGACCGCGACGACCACCAGGATCGCGAACACCGACAGGACCGTCTTCGGCCAACTCGGCGCCGGCTCGTTCTCGAGGTGGCCGGTGCTGTCGGCCCGGACGACCTGCTTGTACTCCTTGCGCGCGTCATTGAGCCAGCCGAGCAGGGCCGTGATCGTGAACAGCAGCCCGACCGCGAGGACCCAGCCGCCGAACACGAGACCGGCGAACAGGACGGCGACGCCGAGCGAGGCGAGGATCGGCCGGAAGGACGGACCGGGCATGTGGACGCCCGGCGGCGGCCCCGTGTGGACCACGCCTGGCAAGGCCGGATGGTCATCGGCCACGTGGTCGTAGTCGGTCAGCCCCTCGCGGCCCCAGTAGAGCAGGGTGAGGAGGAGGGCGATCAGTCCGAGGACGAGGATCCAGCCGTTGAAGACCAGGCCCATGAACAGCAGGAATGTGCCGATCGCCGCGAAGACCGGGGCGTACGTGGGACCGGGCATGTGGAGCCCGACCGGGGTCACGGGCTTGATCCGGCCGGGTCGCCGGCGGCGCGGCCCGATCCGACGGTACTGGAGGATCCTGGTCACGAAGAAGCCGACGACGACCACGCCCATGAACACCGGCAGGAGCGCGATCAGGGCGCCCCAGTCGGGGATGACGAAGAGCTTGACGAGATCGAGGATCCCGTTCCAGATGTTCTGGAGGAGCTGCACGTTAGGCTCTCATCAGGAGGAGGCACCTTCAGCGTCGAGAAGCCGCTCGCTCACGGAAGTCGCAGGCGGAGCTCCGCAACGC
>JANLYK010000032.1:0-2584 GCA_031365595.1 Chloroflexota bacterium
GTCCTCTTCGTGGCCGGCGACCAGTCGAGCGGACCGGGCAACGATCCGCTGGCTCTGCTCGATCTTCCGGACGAGGTCGGCCCGGCCCAGGTCGGACGAGCCCGGGACGCTCGGCACGACCGTGGGCGCATCCGCGGGCCAGCGACCCGACGCCGCGAGCCCGGCCGCCATGACGAGGCCGGCCCGGGCAGCAGCGTCGTGGCCGATCGCCTCGGCCACGGTCCAGTCCTCCTCGCCACCGGGCAGGTCGAACGCGTCATCGGGCAGCTCGTCGATCATCGCCACGAGAGCGGCCGCGAGGGATTCGAGCTCGTCGAGGAGGCGCTCGGTCGAGCCCGCCCCGGCCCGCCGCCGGACCTCGCGTCGGACGCTGAGGAACTGCCCCTCGTCGATCCCCCGCCAGGCCGCGGCGACGTTCGGCGCCACGCGCTCGAGATCGTCGACCCAACGCTCGGCCATGGCGCCAGCGTAGCGCGACTCCGCGTGATCAGCGATGGCCGTTGGCCATCTTCCGGGCGTCGGGCTGGCCGCGCAGCCGGAGCATGGCCGCGATCCCGACCAGCGGCCCGAGAGCGAGCACGAACCAGGCCACCCTCCAGCCGTCGCCACCCGCAGGATCGATCAAGCCGACGCCGAGGATCGTGAACCCGGTCAGGGTGAAGCCGACCGCGGTCTGGACGGACAGCGCGGAGCCGGCCGTGCCCGGCGGTGCGAGCTCCGAAACCGCCGACGAGAACTGCGCTGAATCCGCCACGACGGACGCGCCCCAGACGAGGGCGACGATCGTGACGAGCCACGGCGGCGCGCCGAAGAGCAGACCGGCGACGACCGCCGACGACGCCGAGATCGCCATCGCCGCGATCGTCGTGAGGGTCCGCCCGACGCGGTCCGCGATCGCGCCCGCCGCGGCCGAGGCCACGCCACCGACGGCCACGACGAAGAAGGCAACGAGCGACGAGACCGCCGCGTTCGTGACACCGGCCGCCGCAAAGCTCGCGATGAGGAAGACCGGGATCCACGTCCACATCGCGAAGAGCTCCCACATGTGCCCGAAGTAGCCGAGCGACGCGAGCCGCACTGATGGCGAGCGGAACGCCGCCGCCGCGATGGACGGTGAGAACCGAGGTGCGACGACCTCAAGCGGCCCCGGCCGCCCAAGACGGCCGACCAGGATTGCGCCGACCAGGGCCGAGACGGTGGCGCTCACGACGACCGGCCGCCAGTCGAGTCCGGTGTACGCCCCGACGCTCCGGAAGAAGAGCGGCAACGCGACGCCGATCGTCAGCGCCCCATTCACGACCCCGATCGCGAGCCCGCGCTCCCGCTTGAACCAGCCCGCCGCCAGCTTCATCGCGACGGGATAGACCGCCGCCAGTGACGCCCCGGTGAGGAGCCTGAACGGGATCGCCGAGACCACGTCCGTCGCGAGGAGGCCGAACCCGAGGTTTGCCAGAGCGGCGGCAAGGGCGCCCGCCGCGAAGAGTCGCGGACCCGGGATGACGTCCGGCGCGCCGAGGACCGCCAGCCCGATCGCGCCAGCTGCGAACCCCAGCTGCGTGACGACCGTCAACCAGGCGAGCTCGAGCGGGCCGATGGACCACTCGGCGCGCAGCAGCGGCCCGACCGCCGAGGCGCTGAACGACGGGGCCATCGCGAGGAGCGTCCCGACCCCGAGGATCGCGAGCTGCGGCCAGCGCCGCGGCGTCTCGTCCGCCCCCGTCACTCCGGCCGCATCGTGTAGACGAGGCACTCGCCGCGCAGAACCTCGGTCCCGTCCGAGCGGCGGGCGACGCAGCGCAGCTTCGTGATCGGCTTGTCGGCGCGGGCCTCGATCACCTCGGCCTCGGCCGTGACCGTGTCCCCGATCGGAACCGCAGCCGGGTAGTCCCATTCCTGGTGCAGGAACACCGAGCCGGGCCCGGGCAGGACCTCGGCGACGAGGGCGTTGAACAGCGCCGTCGTGAGCCCGCCATGGACGATCAGGCCGCCGGCCCGCGTTGCGGCCGCGAACGCCGGATCGAAGTGAAGCGGGTTGCGATCACCGCTGATCGAGGCGAACGCGGCGACGTCGTCGGCCGTGATCGTCCGCGTCCAAGTGGCCCGACTGCCGATCGCCGGCGGCTTCCAGCCCACAGGGGTTCAGAGCCGCTCGAAGCGCTCGACCGGCAGGACGAAGACCGTCGCTCCCCCGACCTCGACCTCGAGCGGGTAGGGCATGAAGAACTCGCCCGGCTCCATGATCGGCGGCATCGGGTTGACGATCTGGGTCCGCGAGTGGCACATGTCGCGGACGATCTCGAGGACCTCGTCGACCGCGTCGTCCTCGACACCGAGGATCACGGTCGTGTTTGACTGCTTGAGAAAGCCGCCCGAACTCGAGAGCCGGGTCGCCCGGAACTCGCGGTCGAGCAGGGCGTCGACGAGGGCGCCCGCGTCCTCGTGGTGGACGATCGCGACGACGAGCTTCACGCCGCGAGTATAGGCACGCCCGAGCGCCCGTTGAGCGACTTCCCGCAGGCCGCCGACGAGCCCCGGCGCCCGAGGGACGCGGTGTACGATGCGGAACGCCGATCGGCCGGATCGC
>JANLYK010000035.1:0-7281 GCA_031365595.1 Chloroflexota bacterium
TACGGGCCGACGTCGCGGTCGTCGGAGCCGGGTTCACCGGGCTCTGGACGGCCATCGCCCTGACCGACACGGACCCGTCGCTGCACGTTGTCGTGCTCGAGCAGGAGACCGTCGGGTTCGGGGCGAGCGGGCGGAACGGCGGCTTCTGCCAGGCCTCACTGACCCACGGCCTCGCCAACGGAATCCGCCACTTTCCCGACGAGCTGGCGCGTCTCGAGCAGGAGGGCATCGCCAACCTCGCCGCGCTCGTCGCGTTCACACGAGAGCACGCGATCGACTGCGACCTCGAGGAGACCGGCGGACTGTCGGTCGCCGATCAGCCGCACCAGGTCGAGGAATTCCGGGCCTGGGCGGAGGAGGCCGCTGGATACGGCGAGGAGCTCGTGTTCCTGGATCGCGATGCCGTCCAGGCCGAGGTCCACTCGCCGCTCTGGCTGGCGGGCCTGTACCAGCCGCCCGGCCGCGACGTGATCCTCGATCCGGCGAAGCTCGTGCGCGGGCTCGCCCGGGTGTGCGAGGAGCGCGGGGTCGTGATCCATGAACGCACCCGCGTGCGGGCGGTCGAGCGGCGGGCGGGCGGCGTGCGCCTGACGACCGAGGCCGGCGCGACGGTCGACGCAGATCATGTCGTCGTCGCGACGTCGGCGTACTCCGGCTGGCTACCCCGACTCACGAGCCACTTCGTGCCCGTCTACGACTACGTCCTCGTGTCC
This sequence comes from Chloroflexota bacterium, assembly GCA_031365595.1. Taxonomy (GTDB): domain Bacteria; phylum Chloroflexota; class Limnocylindria; order Limnocylindrales; family CSP1-4; genus CF-46. Next base: position 714 of record JANLYK010000035.1, read on the forward strand.
GAGCCGCTGACGCCCGACCAGATGGCCTCGATCGGCTGGCGGCGTCGCCAGGGCATGTCCGATGCGAACAACCAGTTCCACTACTTCCGGCTCACGGCAGACGACCGGATCCTGTGGGGCGGCTACGACGCGATCTATCACCGGAACAACGGCGTCGGGCCGCAGTTCGACCGGCGGCCGGCGACGTTCGCAACGCTGGAAGCCCAATTCCGGCGGGCGTTTCCGCAGCTCGCGGACCTCTGCTTCCCGTATCGCTGGGGTGGGGCGATCGACACGACATCGCGGTTCACGGTCACGTTCGGACAGGGCCTTGGTGGCCGGCTGACGTACGCCCTCGGCTACACCGGCCTCGGGGTCGGGGCGAGCCGCTGGGCCGCCGGCGTCGTTCGCGACTTCATCCTCCGCCCGGACTCTGACCTGCTCCGCCTCCGGTTCGTGCGGAGCCGACCGGTCCCCTTCCCGCCCGAGCCGTTCCGCTCGATCGCGGTCAACCTCGTCCGCCACGAGCTCGACCGGGCCGACCGGAACGAGGGTCGGCGAGGCCTCGTCCTGCGAACGCTCGACGCGCTGGGCATCGGCTTCGATAGCTGACTATGGCCGGTCCCGGGAATCCGAAGGCCCCGCCGGAGCGGGGCCTTCGTTCGTCGCGGAGAACGGCTTACGCGCCGTCGATCCGGATCAGGAGGAGCTGGCCGCCCTCCCGCTTCTTCGTGAGCCCGCTCGCATTGATCGGGTTCGGATTCGTCTCGACAAAGACGTTGTGGGCCTGGATGTTGATGAGGAACGCGCCGGGCCCGAAGTACTCGGACGCGTCGACGACCCCGGTCGACTCCCAATCGGCGGTCGGATGGGCGGCCACGGCGACCGCGCTCATCTGGCCCGACTCGAGGTCGTAGCGCCAGAGGCGGGCGTTCGTCGCACCGGCGAACCGGTTGTGCGAACCCGGGTCCTCCGTGATGAGGAGGCTGTGCTCGGTGGCCTCGATGTTGTCCGGCTGGTGAAGCGCACCGACCACGTTGTAACCGGCGGCATCGCCGTCGATCAGGACCGACAGGCTGTCGACGACGGTCGGATCCTCGTCATTGAGCACCATCTTGAACACGCGGCCGTTGGGATAGGGCCCGCCGCCCGTGGCGTCGCGGCGCAGCTTCCCGGTTGCCGGGTCGGCCTTGGCCCGCGGCTCGCCCGTGTCCGCGAAGTACACGACATGCGGATTGGTGCGATCGGTCGCGAGATCCTCAATCCGGATGAACTGGAACACGCCGTTGGTCCGGGACCACGTCTCGAGGCCCGTTTGATTGCCATCGGCAATCGCGTCGGGAACGGCGATGAAGTGCCCGCCGACCTCGTTGGTCGACGTGAGGTCGCCGTAGTCGTTGATCGCGGCATCGTCGGACACGAACGCCCAGAGGTGGCCCTGATCGTTCCAGACCGCGTCGGCGTTGGCGGCCGCATACATGTACAGCTGGGATGACGGGGCCGAGAACGTGTCATCGCCCGTGACCAGGACAGCCTGGTCATACCCGGGAACGGCCACGGAGTTCTCGTGATTCATGCGGCCGAGGCCGTACAGCGATTTGTACGCGCCGCTCGCGAGGTCGACGGCCACGACGACACCGGCCTGTTCCGGGTTCGATCCGTTGGCCGGGGTGGCCGGCCAGGCGGTTCCCGTCCGGTTGACGACGTCGGTGGCCTCTTCGTTGGTGAAGAGGAGTTCGCGCGACCAGCCCTGAGCCGCACCTGCCAGGAAGTTTGAGCAGAAGCGCTGGTAGTTGGCGCTCGATGGGATCAGGTACGAACCGGACAGGACCTTGCCCGCGCCGCGCTTGAGCACGAGATGGCTCAGCTGGGCGTTGTCGAAATCGGTCAGGCCGATCCCCGTCCCGGCGTTGTACGGAAACGGCACGGTCGAGGTCTCGTGGTTCACGTAGACGTCGAGTGTGGTTGCCCCGCCCGGGGCGATGGCGATGCCGTCCGGGAGCGACTCGAACCGGTATGACCCGACCATCTCGCCGACGGTCAGCAGCGGTTTGATGTCGACCCCGTCGGTGAGGGCGGCAAGCATGGCCGGAGCGGGCGTGATGAACCCGGATCGATCGCCGGCAGCCACCGCCGCGGGACCTGCCAGACCCGTGACGAGCATGGCGGCAACCACGACACTCGAGGCGCGGCGGACGCGCTGAGGCACGGAGCGCGAGGGCATTGGACTCCTCCTCCTGTTCGGACGAACGCCGACCGCGGCCACGACCCCGGGATGGGAGGTCGCGTACTGTCGCCGTCCTGATCGTGTCATGGTGCCCCGGTCGGGCGGATCCGACAAGCGCCGCGGTGCCCTGAGGCGCCGCTCGGCATCAGGCGGGCGCCGTTAACCAGTTCGGGAGCTCGCGAGACAGGGTCGCCAGCGGCAGCGAGCCGTGGGCGAGGACCTGATCGTGGAACGCCCGAAGGTCGAAGCGAGAACCGTCGCGCGCGGTCAACTCTGCCCGCAGCCGCTCGATCTCGCGGCAGCCGATCATGTAGGTCAGGGCCTGGCCTGGCCACGCGATGTAGCGGTCGGTCTCGATCGTCGCGTCGGTCTCCGAGAGCCCCGTCTCAAGCAGGAAGTCGATCGATTGCTGGCGCGTCCAACGCAGGGCGTGAAGGCCCGTGTCGACGACGAGCCGGGCGGCCCGCCAGGCGATCGCGTCGAGCATCCCGAATCGTTCCGCCGCGTCGCGGACGAGGCCCATCTCATCGGCCAGCTTCTCGCTGTACAGGCCCCAGCCCTCGACGTACGCCCCGCCCACCATCCGCGCACCGAGCCGGCGGAACACCGACAGGTGCGGGTTCTCCTGCTCCAGGGCGATCTGGAAGTGATGGCCCGGGACGGCCTCGTGATAGGTCGTCGTGGCCAGCTTCGTGTACTTCCGGCTCGGCAGGTCGTAGCCGTTGGCGTAGTAGGTCCCGCCGCGCGAGCCGTCGGTCGCCGGCGGGAAGTAATACGCGAACGGGGCGTCCTTCTCCTTGAACTCTTCGACGGCCCGCACCTCGCAGCCGGCCCTGGGCAACCTCCCGAAAAAGCGCGGCGCGACGGCCATCGCCCGGTCGATGTCCTCGCGGGCTCGCTCGAGGAGCTCCTCCTTCGAGTGCGGCGTGTTCGCGGGATCGTCGGCGAGCCGCTGGCGGTATTCGGCGGGGCTGGCAGCGCCTGCGGCCGTTGCGATCGCCCGGCGCCCCTCGTCGACCGTCCGGAGCTCCTCCATCCCGATCTCGTGGACCGCGCCCGGGTCGAGATCGAGGGTCGTCCAGGAGCGGATCTGGGTCCGGTACAGGGACTCGCCGTTCGGCGCGGACCATAGCCCCGGCTCGGCGCGAGTGGCCTTGAGGTAGTCGCCGCTGAGCACGTCCAGGAACGCTCGGTCGGCGGGATAGATGACCTGCTCGGTGACCGTCCGGACCCGCTCCCGGTCAGCGTCGGTCGCGACCTGGGCGAGGGTCGGGACGATCGCCTGGTCGAGCGGGATCGCCATCAGCCGCTCCAACTGGGCGACCGTTCGCTCGGCGACGATCCGGGGTGCGGTCAGGCCCGTGTCGAGGCCCTCGCGCAGGATGTCGGTGTTGGCCGCCATGTAGTCGCGGTACGACTCGAGCCGGGCGATGAACTTGTCGAAGCGCTCGGGCGTGTCGGCCGGCTGGAACTGACAGACCTGGGGCAGGAGCGTCTGCGGGCCCCCGATCTGGTCGACCACGCGCAGGCGGTGGACGCCCTGATCATCCTCCTCGACGCCCTGGTCGGCGATGACGATCAGCATGTCGCGGGTGATCCGGTCCTCGACCGACAGGCCGTCCGGAGCGATCGCCTCCGCTTCGGCTTTTGTCGTCTCCATCAGTCGGCGCGCCTTCGCGCGGCCGGCCGGACTCGGGTCGTCGAGTCGGTCGTTGAAGCGCTCGTCGCCGTAGACCGTGGCGGTCGTCGGGCTCAGCTCGAGGATGCGCTCCCAGAAGCGATCGGCGAGCTGGTTGACGGGCGAGTCGAGATCGTCGGGCTGGGTCACGTCGTCTCCTGCTGGGTGGGAGACGCGCGCGCCGTCTGCCCGGACAGTAGTCCAGTCAGGGTAGCGCGGTCCCTCCCGATCAGCCGGGCGCCGTCCTTGCCGACGCGGTCGGCGTTCCTGACCCGCGGCTACTGACCGAACAGGCCGAGCTGCTCGCCGCTGCGCTCGGCGACCGGGTCGAGCCCGAGGTACGGCTCGAGCGCGTCGAGCGACAGGTCGTCGCGGCGGAGGAACGCCCGGAGGTGGTTCCACTTTAGGATGTGCCAGTTGTCGCGCTCGAAGGCCTCGCGCAGCAGGGGCGAGCGCTCGAGCTTGTGGCGGACCAGCTCGGTCCGCTCCGGGGCGATCACAAGGAATCGGACCGTGCCCTCGTCCTGGGCGATCCGGGCGTGCCGGCGAAGAACCGGCTCGCCGAGCATCGCGGTCCATTCGACCTCAAACAGGAACGCCAGGCGGCCACGGACGTACCACGCGCAGTCGACCTCGGCGATCTCCTCGACCGACCGGCTGATGTGTGACAGGGGGGTCCGCAGGTCGCGCTCGTCGAGGCGGTCGCCGAGTCGCCCGGGACCAAGGCGGCGGGCCTGTTCGCGGCGCCCGATCCAGACCGACAGGCCGAGCCGATGGCCGCCGTCGGCGAGAGCCGCGATCAGCTCGGCGTGCTCGTGGGCGCGCTTCAGCAGGTCGTCTCCGGTGACGATCCGATCGGCGGTGCTGGCCCGGCTCCGGTAGCTCTCAAGGCACGTCCGCACGAGCGTTTCATCCGGCAGGTCGTGTCCGCTGAACAGGCCGGCGATCCGCTGCAGGAACCCCGACTCCGACATGGGGCCGGACGTCGAGAGAAGACTGAACACGGCCCACTCGACGCGGTCGGCCAGCGGCACGGCGGCGGTCTCTCGATCCCGGGCATCGGCCAGCCACCAGCGGCCGGGGGCCACTTCTGCGAGGCGACGACGGCCGCTCTCCGCCAGCCCTTCGCGGATCAATCCGATCAACGACTCGACCTGGTCGGGCGGCGCATCGACCGGACCGGCTGCGTGGCGGGGCTGAACAGACCCCTTGATCGACGCACGTCCAGTTGTGGTCCCCCCCGCCGATTCGGCGGCCCCGGCGCGGGCGAGCGGCGGCTCGGTCCCGGATCGAGCGGCGGGCGCGTCGTGCGCCCGTTCGGTCCGATCGCCGGACCTGGGCGGTTCCGTGGTGGGCTGGCCCTCGCCTCCCGGCCCGGCGGTGTCAAGTCCTGCATCGGGCTCGGCGACCGTCGGGTCCCCGCCGTTCACCGCCAGCCCGCGATCGGCGATGAGCCGGCGAAGCTGCCCGGCCCGATCGAGCCCGACGAGGACCTCGCCGAGCAGGCGATCGCCCGAGGCCGGCTCGCCTCGGGCCTTGAGGCTCTCCACCGCGACCTCGACGACCGTGTTCCGGACATCGGCCGCCGAGAACGCGCGCCGGTCGAAGCGCTCCGGAGCGGTGAACAGGCCGGCCCCAGGCACGAGGTCCGGATCGCCGGCGCCGCCGTCGATCGGGTCGAGCGACACATTCGCCCGCGTCCGTGGACCGGGCGGAAGTACGGCTCCGGGCGGCAGGAGTTCGACGATCCCGTACGCCTCGTCGTCGCCATCGCCGAGACGGGCCGAGCGCAGTCGGAACCCGGCGCCGACGCCGCCCAGCGCGGCTGCGACCAGCGCCTCAGGCCCGCCGTCGACGAGGTGGATGACCGTCCCGTCGCGGGCGATCGACGGCTCGATCGAGGCGAGGGAGCGAGCGAGAGCCGCCGCCTGCCAGCCCCACGGCGCCCGGATCGGCGGTCCGGACAGGGCCGCGAGGGGCAGTCCTGCGGCGGCCTCCGAGCCGACCGTCCAGGCGGTCGCCCAGTACGTCAGCGACAGGCGCTCCTGGTTGGGTCGGACGGGCGGCTGACCGAGGACGAGGCGGATCCGCCGCCGGAGCGTCGGGGCGCCGTCCCGCCCGCGACCCTGCGACGCCTCGGCCCCGATGGCGCGCGTCGTTGACGGACCGGCGACGCCAACGACCGCGGTCGCGCTGCCCTCGTCGAGCGCCTGGAGGTCATTGCCGAGACGGGCCTGGACGGCTCCCCCGGGCCCGCTCTCGAGGCGCTGGATGAAGCCGCGGACGGTCCGGATGCCGTCCTCGAACGCGAGCCACGGATTGCGCTCGCGCCATTGCCCGGAACCGGGCGGCCGGACGCGGCCGGCCTGGATCCGGAGCGTCCCGACACGGCCCGGGTAGCCGTTGAGCCGGCTCGCCGGCAGGAGGGCGTGGAGGAAGCCGAGACGCAGGGCAGCTTCGACGGGCGCCGCCCGCAGGTCGCCCTCGATCCGATCCAGGATGGCGGCGAGCCCGACCAGCTGGCGCGGCGTATGCAGATCGAGCAGGCCATCGACGAGGTCCGCGCCGCCCTCGACCACCGGGAACCGATCGGCCAGATGGGCCCGCGCCACGGTCAGGTCGTCAGGGAGCACGCGGGCGCGCCGGAGGTCCGCCTCGTCGAGCTCGGCGTTGCGCTGGTCGCC
>JANLYK010000039.1:0-2422 GCA_031365595.1 Chloroflexota bacterium
CGCTCGAACCGGAGGAGACGGGAACGCGGCTCGGCGATCACGTGGCCGCGGCGGACGACGATCGGCATGGCCGGAGCGTCGGGCTGCCGGATCAACGGCCCATCATCGCCGGGTCAACACTCAGGCGCGAGCGACCTCGGACGGGCGCCGGAACACGTAGCCCACGCCCCGGACCGTGTGGATGAACTGCGGCGCCGCCGCGTCCTCCTCGAGGGTCGATCGCAGCCAGTGGACGTGGACGTCGACCGTTCGCGTCTCGCCTGCGTAGTCGTAGCCCCACACATGCTCGAGGAGCTGATCGCGAGTGAACGCCTGACCCGGATGGCGGATGAGGAACGCGAGGAGCTCGAAGGCTTTTGGCTTGATCGCGAGCGGATCGCCGTCACGGAGGAGACGGTGGCCCGCGAGGTCAACCTGGATCCGACCGAGGTCGACGACGGACGGACCGATCGCGTCGGCGGCGGCAACCTGCTCCGAGCGTCGGAACAGGGCCCGGATCCGTGCCGACAGCTCGCGCAGCGAGAACGGCTTTGTGACGTAGTCGTCGGCCCCGAGCTCCAGGCCGACCACTTTGTCGAGCTCGCTGTCCTTGGCCGTCAGCATCACGATCGGCACGCCCGACTCAGCCCGGATGATCCGGCAGACTTCGATCCCGGACAGCTCGGGCAGCATCAGGTCGAGCAGGACGAGGTCCGGTTGGTCGGCCCGGAAGCGAGTCAGGGCCGCCCGGCCGTCGGCGGCCGACACGACCCGGAACCCCTCGACCTCGAGAGCGTCGACGAGGGTCTCGCGGAGCGTCGGGTCGTCTTCGACGACAAGGATCGTGCGGGCCATCGAGCCGAATCCTCCGACGCCGCTGTTAACGGACGATTGCGGGGGCCAGGGCGGTCGCGGCCGCATCCAGGCGGGCGAGAGTTCGCTCGCGGCCGAGGGCGACGAGCGTGTCGAACAGGGGCGGGGTCGCAGTCCGACCGGTCGTCGCGACGCGGATCGCCATGAATAGGTCGCCGGCCTTCCAGCTGCGGGCCTCGACGAGTTCGCGCAGGGGCGGCTCGAGCTCGTCGGCCTCCCACGTCACCGCATCGTGCGCCGCCAGGATGCCGCGGGCGGCGACCAGGGCCTCGTGGGTCGTCGCAGCGTCCCAGCGCTTGGGCACGACGAGCGCGGGATCGAGCGCGAGGTCGTCGATCCACAGGAATCCGACGAGATCGACGACAGCGGCGAGCGTCGGCAAGCGCTCCTGGATCACCGGCAGGAGAGCGCGGACCTCGTCGTCAGACGGCAGGCGGCTGATCCGGCCGTCATCGAGCGCCGCCTGGAGGTACGGCCGCAGCCGGTCGATCAGGTCGTCCGCATCAAGCTTCCGGATCCACTGGCCGTTGAGCCACTCGAGCCGGCCGATGTCGAACTTTGCGCCGCCCTTGTGGACCTTGTCGATGTCGAACTTGGCGATAATCTCGTCGAGCGAGAGGACGTCCTCCTCGGTGCCCGGGCTCCAGCCCAGGTAGGCGAGGTAGTTCAGCAGGCCCTCGCGAATGAAGCCCTGGGCCCGGTAGTCGTCCACCGCGGTCTGGCTCTTGCGCTTGCTCATCTTCGTCCCGTCCGGATTGAGGATGAGCGGCAGGTGGCCGAAGGTCGGCACGGGATGACCGAGAGCCTCGAAGAGGAGGATGTGCTTGGGCGTGTTGCCGACGTGGTCCTCGCCCCGGATGACGTGGCTGACCGCCATCGCCGCGTCGTCGACGACGACCGTGAAGTGGTAGAGCGGCGTCCCCTCGCTCCGGACGATCACGAAGTCGCCACCGAGGTTTGTCGTGTCGATCTCGATCCGGTCGCGGATCAGGTCGTTCCAGGCGATCACGCCGGGCCGGACGCGGAAGCGGGTGGCGGGCGGGCGGGCGGTCGCGGCCTGGCGCGCGGCGCGCTCGTCGGCGGTCAGGTTCGCGCAGCGCCCGACGTATTTCGGCGGCTGCTTGGCGGCTTCCTGGGCCTTCCGGTCGGCCTCTAGCTCGTCCGGGGTGCAGTAGCAGGGATAGGCGAGGTCTGCGTCGAGGAGCCGGTCGGCGGCCTCCGCGTAGATCGCGAGCCGCTGCATCTGACGGTATGGCGCGAAGGGTCCCTTGTCGAGGCCGCCCGCAGCATCCGGGCCCTCGTCCCAGGTGATTCCGAGCCAGTGGAGGCCGTCGATGATGTCGCGCTCGAATTCGGGCGTCGAGCGGGCGACGTCGGTGTCCTCGAGACGGAACAGGAACGTGCCGCCGACGTGCCGGGCGTAGAGGAAGTTGAAGAGCGCGGTCCGGGCCGTGCCGATGTGGAGGGGGCCGGTCGGGCTCGGCGCGATCCGGACGCGGATGGTGGGGTCGGACATGGCGTGAGGGTATCAGCGAGCGGACCGGGTGCTCGGCGATGCGGGCGACGGCTC
>JANLYK010000061.1:0-2336 GCA_031365595.1 Chloroflexota bacterium
ACCGGTCCAGGGCCTGATCTTCGACAGCCACTACGACGCGTTCAAGGGCGTGATCGTCTATGTCCGGCTGGCGGCCGGAACCCTCCGCGTCACCGACCAGATCCGGCTGATGGCGTCCGGCGCGACGGCGGAACCGCTCGAGCTCGGCGTCTTCCGGCCCCAGCTCGTGCCGGTCAAGCAGCTCGCCGCCGGCGAGGTCGGCTACGTTGCGACCGGCCTGAAGAGCGTCCGCGACGCCCAGGTCGGCGACACGGTCACGACCGTTGCCCGTCCGGCCGCCGAGCCGCTGCCCGGCTATCAGCCCGCCAAGAGCCTCGTGTTCGCGGGGATCTATCCGGTCAGCGGCGAGGATTATCCGCTCCTGCGCGAAGCCCTCGAGAAGCTCCACCTCAACGACGCGAGCTTCACCTACGAGCCGGAGAGCTCGGTCGCGCTCGGCTTCGGGTTCCGCTGCGGCTTCCTCGGGCTGCTCCACATGGAGATCGTCCAGGAGCGTCTCGAGCGCGAGTTCAGCCTCGACCTGATCGCGTCGGCCCCGTCGGTCGAGTACCACGTGAAGCTGCTCCGCGGCGGCGAGGTCGCCATCGACAACCCGTCGCTCCTCCCGAATCCGTCGGACATCGAGCTCCTCGAGGAGCCGTGGGTCAACCTCAGCGTCGTCACGCCGTCGAGCTATATCGGGCCGCTGATGGAGCTCTCGACGAACCGGCGCGGCCTCTTCCAGAACATGGAGTACCTGGACCCGACCCGTGTCGTCCTGCATTTTGAGATGCCCTTGGCCGAGCTGATCGTCGACTACTTTGACCAGCTCAAGAGCCGCAGCCAGGGCTATGCCTCAATGGATTATGAGGAGATCGGTTACCGGGCGGCGAACCTGGCCAAGGTCGACATCCTGGTCAACGGCGAGCCGGTCGACGCGCTGTCGCTGATCGTTCACCGCGACAACGCCCAGTCGAGCGGGCGGTTGCTCACCGCCAAGCTCAAGGAGCTGATCCCGCGCCAGATGTTCGAGATTCCGATCCAGGCGGCGATCGGGAGCAACGTGATCGCCCGCGAGACGGTCCGGGCGATGCGCAAGAACGTGCTGGCCAAGTGTTACGGTGGCGACATCACCCGGAAGAAGAAGCTGCTCGAGAAGCAGAAGGAAGGCAAGCAGCGGATGAAGCGGGTCGGTTCGGTCGAGATCCCGCAGGAGGCCTTCCTGGCGATGCTCCGCATGGGCGAGGGCTGATCGAGCGTGGAGACGTGGCTGCCGGCTTTGCGCACGCTGATCGCCGTCGGGCTGGCCCTCCTCCTGGTCATGCTCCGCCTCGAGGCCGCCCGATTCAACGCCGCGGAGTACGACGACACGATCAACGGCGAGGCGCCCTCGTTCAAGCGTCGGATCGCGTGGTACGGGATCGGGATCGTGCTCGTCGTGGCGATCTTCCTGGTTCATCCGACCCCCGAGGTCGACTTCGCGCTCGGCGCGGGTGACCGGCCGCAGACCCTGTTCTTCGGCTTCCTGTACGCGGCGGTGGGGACGGCGATCGCCCTCGGGCTGGCGTACTGGCGCTATCGCCGGCTTCGGTTTCCGGACGTCTGGTCGTACCCCGGCGCGCTTCTCAATTCGGTGGTCACCGCGCTGGTCGACGAGGTGGCCTTCCGCGGCGCGGTCCTCGGGCTGCTCCTGATCACGGGCCTCGAGCCGACCGCGGCCAATGTCATCCAGGCGCTGCTCTACGCCCTGACGACGCGGCTCGGAGCGCCGGGCCGGAACCGCTGGATGCTGGTCATGGCGATCGGCGTCGGGCTGGCCGGCGGCTGGGTCACCGCGGTCACGGGTGGCATCGCGGCGGCGTTCCTCGGCCACGCGGCGACGCGCTTCGCAGTGTTCCTTTCGACCGGGCACGCGGGCCAGTTCCTGCCGAAGGGGCGCGAGGTCGAGGAGATCGAGGCGACGCGCCGGCCACCCAAGGGCTGGCGGGTCATCGGACCGCGGGAGTCCTCGTCGCGCGACCGGTAATGGCTCTCCGTTCCGCGACGGTCCCCGTTCCGCGACGGTCCCCGTTCCGTTGCGGGTCGTGCACGCGGGTCATCGGCCCGGTTTCCAGGGTGTTCCTGTCAAACGGATCCCAGGCGGACATCAGGCGGCGCGCCCTCTGGCTGCGTCACCCGCATGAGCGTGGATCTCGCGTGACGACTTGACACAAGATCGATGAACGGATCAATAGACAACTCGCCTTCGCCTGATGTCCGGGTGAGATCCGAATGACGAGTCGCGAGGACGCCGAGCAGCCGAGCGTCGCGGACCGTCTGGTGACGCGGCCCCCGGTCGGGATCTACGTCCACGTTCC
>JANLYK010000075.1:0-2983 GCA_031365595.1 Chloroflexota bacterium
TGGTCGTCGCCAATCTCGGGGTCTCGACGCCGGTCTTCGTGCTCGGCCTGTTCCTCCAGTTCATCTTCGCGCTGCTCCTCAAGAACACGTTCCTGTCGCTCCCCCCGTCGGGCCGGCTGAGTGCCGGGGTTTCCGTCCAACCCCTGGTCGAGGTTTGGGGGATGACCGGCACGACCGGGATCCTGCGCGGCATCCTCGACTTCTTCTCGGGCATCTACACGTTCAGCGCCGCGATCACCGGGCAATGGGGCGCCTGGGTGGACGCCGTCCGCCACCTGATCCTGCCGGCGATCGCCCTGGGCACGATCCCGCTCGCGATCATCGCCCGGATCACCCGCTCGTCGCTCCTCGAGGTCCTCGGCCAGGACTATGTCCGGACGGCCCGGGCGAAGGGCCTGCGCGAGCGCGGCGTCGTCATCCGCCACGCCACCCGGAACGCGCTCCTGCCGGTCGTCACCGTCATCGGCCTCCAGCTCGGCGCACTGTTCGCCGGCGCCGTCCTGACCGAGTCCACGTTCAACCTCGCAGGCGTCGGTCGGACGCTGTTCGAGGCGATCACCGGCCGGGACTACGTGGTGATCCAGGGATTCATCCTGGTCGTGGCGGTCGCCTACGTGGTGGTCAACCTGATCGTCGACGTCTCGTACGGCTATCTCGATCCGCGGATCCGGCCGCGATGACCGCGACGACCGATCCGCTCGGACCCGGTGGCGGGCTGCCGGTCGGAACGCCCGGTGCCGGCCAGCCGGTCCTCGCCGCCGACCCGCTCAGCCGCAGCCGGCCATCCAACCTGTGGCGCGACACGCTCGGCAACATCCTCCGCCAGCGCTCCGCCGTCCTCGGCCTGCTCATCCTGACGATCCTGATCCTGACCGCGGTCTTCGCTCCGCTGATCGCGACGCACTCACCCAACGCATCGATGCTCCAGGAGCGCGAACCGGGCGCCATCAAGCGGGCGGCGCCGTGCATCCACCTGCTCGGCTGCGCCGCGGACAAGCCCCAGCACCTGCTCGGGCTCGACGGCAACTTCCGGGATGTGTTCAGCCGGGTCGTGTACGGCGCCCGGGTCTCGCTCGGGGTCGGCCTCGCATCGGTGACCCTCGCGATCCTGCTCGGCTCCCTGATCGGCGCGATCGCGGGCTACCTCGGGGGCTGGATCGACAACATCATGATGCGCCTGATGGACGTGATCCTTGCCTTTCCCTCGCTCCTCCTCGCGATCGCGATCGTCACGGCCGCCGGTCGCTCGCTGTTCAACGCCCTGATCGCGATCGCGATCGTCTCGATCCCGATCTATGCCCGGGTGGTGCGCTCTTCGGTCCTGTCGGCGCGCGAGGCCGACTACGTCACGGTGTCGCGGGCTCTCGGCGAGAACGGGGCGGGCATCCTCCTCCGGCGGATCCTCCCGAACTCGCTCACCCCACTCGTTGTCCAGGGGACGCTCGGGATCGGCGGGGCCGTGCTCGAGATCGCGGCCCTGACCTTCGTCGGCGTGACCGGCTCGCTCGACATCGCCGAGTGGGGCTCGATGATCGCGATCGAGTCGCAGCAGCTCTTCAATGCGCCCCATGTCGTGCTCGCCCCGGGCCTCGCGATCACGTTCACCGTCCTCGGCTTCAACCTGCTCGGCGACGGGTTGCGCGACGCGCTGGACCCGAGACTGAACCGATGACGACCCCGACCGGCGTGCCGGACGCCACGGCCGCGCCGACGACCCTCGGCGTCGGGCTCGACGAAACCACGGTCGAGGAGCTCCTGCCGGCCTCCGCACGCCGGCCGCGCAAGGAACGGGGCGAGACGCCGCTCCTTCAGGTCAAGGGCCTGCGGACGTCGTTCTACACCCGCGACGGGGCCGTCCGGGCCGTGGACGGCATCGACTTCCACGTGGACCGCGGCGAGATCATGGGCCTCGTCGGCGAGTCGGGCTGCGGCAAGAGCGTGACTTCGCTCTCGATCATGGGTCTCGTCGGCCGGCCGGGCAAGGTCGAGGCGGGCGAGATCCTGTTCGATGGCCGCGACTTGCTGAAGATCGGTCAGGATGAGATGCGCAAGCTCCGGGGCGACCGGATCAGCATGATCTTCCAGCAGCCCCAGTCGTCGCTCAATCCGGTCTGGGACGTCGGCCGCCAGATCGGCGAGGTCCTCGAGATCCACCGCGGGATGAAGCGCGGCCCGGCTCGCCAGCGTGCTCTCGAGCTCCTCAGGATGGTCGGCATCCCGGATCCGGAGCGGCGCCTCAAGGCCTATCCCCACGAGATGTCGGGCGGCATGGCCCAGCGGGTGATGATCGCGATGGCTCTCGCCTGCGAGCCGGAGCTGCTCATCGCCGACGAGCCGACGACCGCGCTCGACGTGACGATCCAGGCCCAGATCCTCGACCTGATGCGCAACCTCCGCGAACAGACCGGAACCGCGATCATCCTGATCACCCACGACCTTGGCGTCGTCGCCGAGATGTGCGACCGGGTCGCGGTCATGTATGCCGGCGAGATCGTCGAGCAGACCGACGTGAACACGCTCTTCCGCCTGCCGCGCCACCCGTACACGCGCGGCCTGATCGGCTCGATCCCGGTCGTCGGCGACATCCGCGAGGAACTCAGCGTGATCCCGGGCAACGTCCCGAACCTGATCGACGTCCCGAAGGGCTGCCGCTTCGCCCCGCGCTGCGCGTCGCGCGTGGCCGAGGACAACGCGATGGCGATCGACGTCCATCCCGGGCTCTTTCCCCTCGAGCCCGGGCACGAGGTCCGCTGCTGGCTCTACCACGACACGAACGGCCGCCTGATCCCGCGCCCTGCCGGCTGGCAGCCCCGGACGGACGTCGACGCCGCGGAGGTCCTCGCGACCGGCGCGGTGGCCGACGGTGGCGACGCAGCGGCAGGCACGGCGCTTGACCCAGGAGCGGCCCGATGACCGCCCACGACGTGACCGGCGGCTCCCCCACCGGTGGCGCGCCCGGGGCGCACCCCTCCGCCCCCGCGGC
>JANLYK010000077.1:0-6293 GCA_031365595.1 Chloroflexota bacterium
GTCGTGCCGGGTGGAAGCAGAGGTGCGGACCTCTGCTTTTTTGTTTGACCAGAGAGGAAGCCAGCGGATGTTCGTGGTGATGGCCCGGACGGCGGGTGAAGCCGAGATCCTGGGCGTGAAGAGCGCCATCCTCGGCGAGGGGCTGACCCCGTACGACCATGCCGGCGCGGAACGGATCGTGATCGCCGTCATCGGCGAGATCGGCTCGCGCAAGCAGACCCTGATGAGCCGCCTCGGCGGGCTCGCCGGCGTCGAGACCGTGACCCCGATCAGCCGCCCGTTCAAGCTGACCTCGCGCGAGTTCCAGCCCGAGAACACGGTGATCCGGGTCCTCGATGCGGTGATCGGCGATGGGGGCCTGACCATGATGGCCGGGCCGTGCTCGGTTGAAAGCCGCGAGCAACTGTTCGAAACGGCCGACGCGGTCGCCGCGGCCGGGGCCACGATCCTGCGTGGCGGCGCCTTCAAGCCGCGCACGAGCCCGTACAGCTTCCAGGGGCTCGGGGTCGAGGCTCTCCGCTATCTCGCCGAGGCGCGCGATCGGACCGGCCTGCCGGTGATCACCGAGGTCATGGAGCCGAGCCAGGTCGACATCGTGGCCGAGTACGCCGACATCCTCCAGATCGGCACCCGGAACATGCAGAACTACTCGCTCCTGACCGCGGTCGGGCGGGTGTCCCGACCGGTGATGCTCAAGCGCGGCTACGGGGCGACGGTCGAGGAATGGCTCATGGCCGCGGAGTACATCGTCAGCTCGGGCAACCCGAACGTGATCTTGTGCGAGCGCGGGATCCGGACGTTCGAGACGTACACCCGGAACACGATGGACCTCGCGGCGGTGCCCCTCGTCCACCACCTGAGCCACCTGCCGGTCATCGTCGATCCGAGCCATGCGACCGGCAAGCGCTGGCTCGTTGCGCCGCTGGCGATGGGCGGCGTCGCGGTCGGGGCCGACGGCGTCATGGTCGAAGTCCACCCCGATCCTGACTCGGCCCTGTCCGACGCCGAGCAGCAGCTGACCCCCGACCAGTTCCGGGCGATGATGGCCGAACTGGTCCCGGTCCACGAGCACGTTCGCTCGATGTACGCATCGCCGATCGACGTCGGGGCGGGGTCCACCGGAACCGCCGGCGCCGGCGCCGGACTCGCGAAGCACTGACAGGCCGACGAGGATTCCATGACCACGTTGTCGACCGAGGCCGCCCTCGTCCTGCCTGCCGCTCGGCTGCGCGGAGAGCTCGTCCTGCCCGGCGACAAGTCGATCAGCCACCGCGCCCTGATGTTCGCGCTGCTCGCGCCCGGGGAGAGCCGGATCTCGGGCGCCGGCGACGGGGCCGACGTGCGCTCGACCGCTGCTGTGTGCCGGGCGCTCGGGGCGAATGTGGAGCGGGTCGGAGCCGACGACGACGGCCCGACAGGGCCCGGCCACCTTGACGCGCCGACCGTCGACTATCGGGTTGTCTCGCCGGGCGTCGACAGCCTGCGCGAGCCGGCGGCAGACCTCGACTGCGGCAACTCGGGCACGAGCCTCCGGCTGTTCGCCGGGATCCTCGCCGGCCTGCCGTTCCGGACCGTCCTCGACGGCGATGATTCATTGCGACGGCGACCCGTCGCTCGTATCATCGAGCCGTTGCGCGCGATGGGCGCGACGCTCCACGCCCGCTCCGATGATTCCCTTCCGCCCCTGACGGTCGTCGGTCGTTCGCCGCTCCAGGCAGTCGACCGATGGACGCCGGTGCCGAGCGCCCAGGTCAAGTCGGCGATCCTGCTCGCCGCGCTGCGGGCGGATGGCCGGACGACGGTCCGCGAGACGGTCGCGACGCGCGATCACACCGAGCGGATGCTGCGGGCACGGGGCATCGCGGTCCGGACGGAGCAGCTCGGGTCGGCCGATGCCGATGGGCGCGTCGGCGCAGTGGCGATCAGTCTCGAGGGAGGGCGGACGATGACGGCGATCGACGAGCGTGTCCCGGGCGACGTGTCCGCGGCCGCATTCTGGCTCGTCGCCGCTTCGATCCACCCCGATGCCGACCTCGTCCTGCGCAGCGTCGACGTCAATCCGACCCGGCGGGCCGTCATCGACATCCTCCGGGCGATGGGCGCCGATATCGAGGAGACCGCGGTCGAGGCGACGAGCGGGACCGCGCCGGCCGACGGGGACGTCGGCGAGCCACGGGCCGACCTGCGCGTCCGTTCGTCGGAGCTGCGCGCGATCGACCTCGGACCGGACGACGTGGCCGCCGCGATCGACGAGATCCCGATCCTGTGCCTGGCGGCGGTGCACGCCGTCGGCACCACGACCATCCGCGGCGCGGGCGAGCTCCGCCACAAGGAGTCCGACCGGATCGCCGGGACGGCCGACGGCCTGCGCGCCCTCGGCGCCGAGGTGACCGTCGTCGGCGACGACCTCCGGATCACCGGCGGCCGCCCGCTCGTCGGGACGACCGTCGATTCCCTCGACGACCACCGGTTGGCGATGACCTTCGCCGTCGCCGGCCTCGTGGCGACGGGCCGGACGTCGGTCCTCCGACCGGCCAGCGCATCGATCTCCTATCCCGGCTTCTTCGCTGACCTCGGAAGGGTGGGCTCATGACCAAGCGCGTCGTCCTCATCGGCCATCCCGTCGCCCACTCACTGTCGGGCGCGATGCAGCAGGCCGCCTTCGACGATCAGGGCATCGATGCCAGCTACGAGCTGTGGGACCGGGCACCGATCGCCCTGCCCGACGCGATCGCCGAGATCCGCGGGAGCGATGACTTCCTGGGGGCGAACGTCACGATCCCCCACAAAGAGCGGGTCGTGCCGCTCGTCGACCGCCTCACCGAGGAGGCCCAGGCGACGGGCGCGGTCAACACGATCACCCGCGAGGGCAAGCGGCTGATCGGTCACAACACCGACGTGCCCGGCTTCAAGGTCGCCCTCGACAGCCTCGTCGGCCGCCAGAAAATGCCCCGCGTCGCGGTCGTGCTGGGCGCCGGCGGTGGGGCGCGGGCCGTTGTGTACGGCCTGATCCGCGAGGGCTTCCAGCGGATCGTGGTGTTCAACCGCCACCTCCACCGAGCCGAGGGCCTCGTCAAGCACTTCGGGCGGAGCGCCGCCCACATGGAGCTCAAGGCGATGCCCTGGCACGAATCGATCATCGAGGCCGAGCTCGCCAAGTCGAAGGTCCTCGTGAACGCGACCTCGATCGGGCTGACCAGCGACATCACGCCCATCGCGGGCGACCTGATTCCGCCCGATCTCCTCGTCCTTGACCTGATCTACGCGAAGACGCGCCTGCTGCGCGATGCCGAGGCCGCCGGGTCGACGGTCGCGGACGGCGAGCTGATGCTCCTCCATCAGGGAGCGGCCGCGTTCACCCTGTGGACCGGGCGGGCGGCGCCGACCGACGTGATGCAGAAGGCGCTGTCGGCAGCCCGAGCCGGCGGGGTTCGATCCGCCGAGGGCGAACCGACCGGCGAGCCCGACCCCGCGCCGACCGGCGCCTCCGGCTCGGCTGGCGCCTGACGGCCCGGCGAGCGACGCGACGCCGATCCGATGGGACGTCTGCGCTGGCTGACCGCCGGGGAATCGCACGGCCGCTCGCTGGCGGTCACGGTCGAGGGCGTCCCGGCCGGGCTGGACCTCGGCGCCGAGGCGCTGTCCGATGACCTGGCCCGCCGTCAGCGCGGGTACGGTCGCGGCGCCCGCCAGGCGATCGAGCAGGACCGGGCCGACATCGTCAGCGGCGTCCGCCACGGGCGGACCCTGGGCTCGCCGATCCTGCTCCTCGTCGCGAACAAGGATTGGGAGAACTGGACCCGGGTGATGCAGGTCGAGGGGTTGTCCGAAGACGAGGCGGCCGAGCTGGCCGCGGCGTCGGCCGAGGGCAACAAGCGCTCGACGCCGGTGACCCGCGTCCGGCCCGGTCACGCCGACCTTGCCGGGGCCCTGAAATACGGCTTCAACGACGTCCGGAACGTGCTCGAGCGCGCGTCCGCCCGAGAGACGGCGGCCCGGGTCGCGGCCGGCGGCATCGCTCGCGCGATCCTGCGCGAGCTCGGGGTCGAGGTCTGGTCGTTCACCGCCGAGGTCGGCGGGGTGGCGCTGGACCCGTCCCGCGCGACCCGTTCCCGGGCCGAGGCCGACGCCTCGCCGCTGCGCTGCCCGGACCCTGACGCGGAGACGGCGATGATCGCCCGGATCGACGAGGCCCGGTCCAACGGCGACACGGTCGGCGGCGTGTTCGAGGTGGTTGCCCACGGGCTGCCGATCGGGCTCGGGTCGTACGTCCATTGGGATCGTCGGCTCGACGCCGCCCTGGCGGCCGCCGTGATGAGCATCAACATCGTCAAGGGTGTGGAGTTCGGGCTCGGGTTCGAGCAGACGAAACGCTTCGGATCGGCGGTCCACGACGTGATCGAGGGCCGGGGCGAGGCCGGGCGCTGGATCCACCGGACGAACAACGCGGGAGGGCTGACCGGCGGGATCACGAACGGCGAACCGCTCGTCGTCCGCGGCGCCGTGAAGCCGATCTCGACCCTGGCCCGGCCGCTGCCGTCGGCCGACCTCATCACCGGCGGCGCGGTCAACAAGGCCCACTACGAGCGGTCCGACATCAGTGTCGTCCCGGCCGCCGGGGTCGTCGGAGAGGCGATGGTGATGCTGACCCTGGCCGACGCGATGCTCGACAAGTTCGGGGGCGACACGATCGCCGACACGCGTGACGCACTCGAGCGGTATGTGGCGCGTATCTCGAGGCCCATCGAGGCACCCGTCGCGGGTGGGCGACGAGCCGGCGCGGGCGGCGCCGAGGCGTCCAGCGGCGGTGCAGCGGCGGAGGCCGAGGGCGACGAAGCCGGCTCCGGCGGCGACGACTAGGCCGGCCGAGGAATGGACGTCGTCCTCGTCGGGTTGCCCGGGAGTGGCAAGAGCGCCGTCGGACGGCGCCTCGCCCATCGCCACGGCGCGACCTTCATCGATCTCGACGAGGCGATCGAGAAGGCAGCCGGCAAGCCGATTCCGGCGATCTTCGCGGACGACGGCGAGGGCGCGTTCCGGCGGGCCGAGCGGGCAGCTGTCGCGAGCCTGGGGCCGGCCGACCCATCGGCCGAGCTGCGGACCGTGGTCGCGACCGGCGGCGGGGCGGTGGTCGATCCGCGCAACCGCTGGGCCCTGTATCGCGGCCGGATCCCGCTCTGGCTCGACGTCCGACCCGAGGTCCTCGCCCAGCGCCTCCGACGGTCGCCGACGGTCCGCCCGCTGATCACCGGCCGCGATCCGATGGGCGCGATCCGCGACCTGACCCGGGATCGCGAGCGCTTCTACTCGGCCGCCCACCGGATGAACGGCGTGGCCGAGATGGCGACGATCGTGGAGCGAGCCGACGACCTCGTCGCGCGCCTGATCGCACGTCCCGAGCCGACGGTCCTGCTCCGCGGCCACTCGCTCGGTGGCGACCTGGTGATTGGCGAGGGCATCGCGGCGTCGGTCATCGCCGACACCCTCCGAGGCCTTCATGCCCGCCGGGCGATCCTGGTGTCGGAGCCCGGTGCCTGGGCCGCCGCCGGCGAGGCGATCGCAGCCGCGCTGGCCGATGACGGCTGGCCGGTCGAGCGGATCCTTTTGCCCCAGGGCGAGGGCGCCAAGCGAATGGCGGTCATCGAGGAGGCGGCGGGCCAGCTGGCCCGGTTGCGGGCCGAGCGCGGCGAGCCGCTCGTCGCGATCGGTGGCGGGGCGCTCGGCGATGCCGCCGGCTTCCTGGCGGCGAGCTGGTTGCGGGGCGTGCCCTTCATCCAGGTCCCGACGACGCTCGTCGCCCAGATCGACTCGTCGATCGGGGGCAAGACCGGGGTCGACCTCGCGGAGGGCAAGAACCTCGTCGGCGCGTTCCACCCGCCGGCGGCGGTCGTGATCGACGTGGCGCTGGTTCGGACCCTGCCCGAGCGTCTTCGCCGGGCGGCCCTCGGCGAAGCGGTGAAGATGGCCACCCTCGGCGACGACGCGCTGTTCGCCCTGCTCGAGGCCGAAGGCGAGGCGATCGTTCGAGGCGATGCGGCTGCGTTCGAGTCCGGGGCCGTCGCCGAACTGGTCGAGCGGGCGGCTTGGGCGAAGGTCGCTGTCGTCGACGTCGACGAGACAGAGCAGGGTGCGGCCGACGGCCGGATCACGCTCAACCTCGGGCACTCGTTGGGGCATGCCGTCGAGGCAGCCGGAGGATTCGGTGACCTGCTCCACGGCGAGGCCGTCGCCCACGGATTGCGCGGCGCGGTCCGGATCGGGGTCGAACTCGGGGTGACGCCGAGCGACCGGGC
>JANLYK010000114.1:0-5829 GCA_031365595.1 Chloroflexota bacterium
CCGATGCCCCCGACGACCCTCTACCAGCACGGCCCGTTCGAGGACCTGTGCAAGGGCCCGCACGTGGCCTCGACCGGGAAGATCGGCCCGTTCAAGCTCCTCGCGATCTCCGGCGCGTACTGGCGCGGCGACGAGAAGCGCCCCGCCCTCCAGCGGATCTACGGCACGGTCTGGCAGAGCCAGGAGGACCTCGACGCGTTCCTCTGGCGGCGAGCCGAGGCGAAGAAGCGCGACCATCGCCGCCTCGGTGTCGCGCTCGACCTGTTCAGCTTCCACGATGTCTCGCCCGGATCGGCCTTCTGGCACCCGAAGGGCCAGCGCATCTGGCGGACGCTCGAGGGCGCGATGCGCGAGCTCCAGGAACGCCGCGGCTACGAGGAGATCAGCACCCCGATCCTCGTGTCCGAGAAGCTCTGGCGCCAGTCCGGCCACTGGGACCTCTATCGCGAGAACATGTTCCTCGTCGAGTCCGAGAACCAGATGTTCTCGCTCAAGCCGATGAACTGCCCGGAGTCGTCGATCGTCTACCGGACGAAGAAGCGCTCGTACCGCGACCTGCCCCTCCGCTACAACGAGTACGGCCGACTCCACCGCAACGAGCGCTCCGGCGCGCTGAGCGGGCTAACCCGCGTCCGCCAGTTCATCCAGGACGACGCCCACCTGTATGTCCGCCCGGACCAGCTGACGGCCGAGGTCGAGGCGCTCCTCGGCGAGGTCCGCGAGGCCTACTCATGGGTCGGGCTGGAGCCGCGCTTCGCGTTCGCGACCAAGCCCGACAAGGCGATCGGCGACCCGGCGCTCTGGGAGCGTGCCGAGCAGCTGATCAAGGAGGCCTTCGCGGCCGCCGACATCAACTACGTGCTCAAGCCGAAGGACGGGACGTTCTACGCCCCGAAGATCGACATCTACATCGACGACGCGCTCGGGCGGGAGTGGCAGATGGCGACGATCCAGATCGATCTCGTCATGCTCCCCGAGCGGTTCGACCTGACGTACACCGACGAGGAAGGCAAGGAGCAGCGTCCGATCGCGATCCACCGCGCGATCTACGGCTCGCTCGAACGCTTCATCGGGATCCTGATCGAGCATTTCGGCGGCGCGTTCCCGCTGTGGCTGGCGCCGGTCCAGGCGGTCGTGGTGCCGATCGCGGATCGGCACATCGACGCCGCCCGTGAGCTGGCGGGCGTGCTGCGCGAGCGCGGGCTGCGGGTCGAGGTCGACGAGTCCTCGAACCGGATGCAGTACAAGATCCGGGCGGCCCAGGAGCACAAGGTGCCGTACATGGTCGTCCTCGGCGACCGCGAGATCGAGGCGCGGACCGCCTCGCCCCGGACCCGGGCCGGCGAGCAGCAGCCGGCCGAAGCCTGGGAGTCGTTCGCGGATCGCCTGGCCGAGGAGTCACGCGCCCGCGGCGCCGGCTGAGGCCTCGCCGGCCCGCGCGATCCGTCGCCCGCCCGCGCTCCCACGCCGGACCCCCCGTAGTGCCAAATGACAGCCAGCACGGCACAAGGACCTGTCTGATACCCGGCCAGCGCGTCCACGGCCGAAAACGCGATCAAACGACAGTCAGCACGGCCGTTGAGGCAAACTCGCGGGTCAAGCGTCGACGCCACGTGGATACTGCAGCCGTGACTGGCGTTTGATCGGGTTCGTCTCGAGGCCGCCTTGGCCCCTCGATCAGATAAGTGCCAGTGAATGGAGTCCACTCATCATGGGCGAATGGATGGACTTCGATTTGGCCGACAGTTCCGCGCGCTCCGGATTCGCCTCGAGCGCCGCCAGTCCGATGTCGCGACGGACGCCCGCCTGTCGCGGTCGCAGATCTCCTCGATCGATCGCGGCCGGATCGACGGGGTCACGGTTGGCGCCCTCGTCAGAGCTGCCGCCGCGCTCGGGGCCGATGTGGACGTCCGGTTGCGCTGGCGAGGAGAGCACCTGGACCGCCTCATCGACGAGAGCCACGCACAGATCGTCGAGCTGATCGTTCGCCGCCTTCGACGACTCGGTTGGACGGTCGAGGTCGAAGTGTCTTTCTCGATCTGGGGGGAACGAGGCTCGATCGACGTGTTCGCGTTCCACCCCGGCGCGCTGGCTCTGCTCGTGGTCGAGGTGAAATCGGTCATCGCGGATTCACAGGCGACGATCCATGGACTCGACCGGAAGGTCCGGCTCGCGCTCGAGATCGCGCAGGGCAGGGGCTGGCAGGCACGAAGCGTCAGCCGTCTGCTCGTCGTCGCCGCTTCAGCAACGTCGCGGCGACGGGTCGCGAGGCTGGCGACGACCTGGGACGCGGCGTTGCCAGCGCGCGGGGCCGCCGTTCGACGCTGGCTTGGCGCACCGGATGGATCGATCGCAGGTCTTCTGTTTGTATCGAATGACAGCCAGGACGGCCCAAGACGACGGTCGATCGGGCGCGAGCGGGTCCGCCGCCGGAAACGCGATCAGATGACAGCCAGGAAGGCCAATGAATCGACTTCACGGATCGCTGGCCGCGACGGTGTGGATACGGCTGCCCTGGCTGTCGAATGAGCAAACCAATTGCGCGAGAGGCTCCGGATCCGGCGCCACCCGACCCTCCGGCGATTGCCCCGGATTCGGGGCCTGTGCTATCGTTCGCGCTCGGCTGGCGCCTTGGCGCTACGCGTTGGCGTGCCGGTCGAAGCACACGTGAAACACTCGTTCGAAGGGGTCAGCAATAGCACGAGACCTGCGCGTCAACCAGATGATCCGAATCCCACAGGTTCGAGTCGTCGATGAAGAGGGAGCTCAGCTGGGCGTCATGCCCACGCCCCAGGCTCTCGCCATGGCGCAGGAGCGGGGGCTCGACCTCGTCGAAGTCGCCCCGATGGCCGCCCCGCCCGTCGTGAAGTTCCTCGACTTCGGTCAGTACAAATACGAACTGACCAAGAAGGAGAAGGAGAACAAGCGACGCCAGCGATCGGTGACGTTCAAGGAAGTCCGCCTCTCGCCGAAGATCGGCGTCGGTGACTTCGACACGAAGGTCCATCGGGCCATCGAGTTTCTCGAGGATGGCGATCGAATCAAGGTGACGGTCCGCTTCCGCGGTCGGGAGCTGACCCATCCGGAGCTCGGTCGGAACATGCTGGCCAGGTTCATCGATCGGGTCAAGGAACACGGCACGGCCGAGCGGGCTCCGCTGCTCGAAGGGAAGTCGATGCACCTCACGGTGGCCTCGCTTCACAAGCCGAAGGAGCACGAGCCGGCCGCCAAGGCTCGACCGGCGGAGGCGTCCAGCGCGGACGCACCGACGACCGATGCTTCGGCAGCGGCGGAGACGACGGCAGCGGCGGAGACGACGGCACCGGCCGCGACGGCTGCGGCACCGGCCGCGGTGGAGACGAAGAACGACGAAGCGGCCGCTCCGGTGGCCGCAGCGAAGACAGCGGCACCGGCTCGGCCGGCCCGGACCGCGACGGCAACCGAACCGGCCGCAGCGACTGCGCCGGCAGCGACCAGGACCGACCCGTCGGCGTCACAGGCGTCGACAGCAACAGGAGAGTGAGGCCGGCGTGCCCAAGATCAAGAGCCACAAGGCCGCCCAGAAGCGCATCGGCGTGACGGGCAGCGGCAAGATCATCCGGGTCAAGGCGTGGAGCGGCCACCACCTCGAGATCAAGTCGTCCCGGCGCACTCGGCGGTATGCCGGCAAGGCGGTCATGAACGACGTTCACGCGAAGCAGGTCCGACGCCTGCTGCCGTACCTCTAGGAGCGAGTCGAACGCATGGCACGAGTCAAGCGCGGCGTCACCGCCCACAAGCGCCACAAGCGCCTCCTGAACGCGGCCGAGGGTCGCAAGGGCGCCAAGTCCCGGCTGATCAAGGTCGCCCGTGAGGCGAACCTGCACGCGATGGCCTATGCCACACGCGATCGGAAGCAGCGGAAGCGCGATATGCGCGAACTGTGGATCATCCGGATCAACGCCGCAGCCCGCCTGAACGGGATCACCTACGGAGCGTTCATCGCCGGCCTGAAGAAGGCGGAGATCGAGCTCGATCGGAAGACCTTGGCCGATGTCGCCGTTCGCGACGCCGGCACGTTCACCCGGATCGTCGAGGCCGTCCGCGGCGCGTGATTCGAGGGTCGGCCAGCGACCCGACGTCGTTCCCGGAGACCCTCGACCGTCCAGCG
Organism: Chloroflexota bacterium; assembly: GCA_031365595.1. Lineage (GTDB taxonomy): Bacteria > Chloroflexota > Limnocylindria > Limnocylindrales > CSP1-4 > CF-46. The sequence goes on from JANLYK010000114.1 coordinate 4,151, forward strand.
ACGCTCGAGGGTCCCTGATTCAGCGCAGCACGAGGACCGCGTGGACCTTGCCGACCTGACCCGCGACCTGGAGGCGCTTCGCGACGAGGCCCTGTTCTCGGTCGAGGCCGCCGCCGACGTCACGACGCTCGAGGCGATCGAGCTCGACGTTCTCGGCAAAAAGGGGCGCCTGACCGGGGTCCTGCGTGGCATCGGCGCGTTGCCTGCCGAGGATCGACCGCGCGTGGGGGCGGTCGCGAACATCGTGCGCGAAGCGCTCGAGAGTGCGCTCGCGGCCCGCGGCGCCGACCTCCGCGACGCCGCCCTCGACGCCCGCCTGCGGGCGGAGGCCCTCGACGTCACGACCCCCGGTCGGCCGATCCGGCGCGGCGCTCTCCACCCGATCGTCGAGACGGTCCGCGAGATCGCCGAGATCTTCGGCCAGTTCGGCTTCGTGACCTACGAAGGGCCCGAGGTCGAGGACGATGTCACGAACTTCCAGATGCTCAACATTGCCCCGGATCACCCGGCGCGCGACCTGTGGGACACGCTCTACGTCGACATCGAGGGCGAGCTCCTGCGGACCCACACGTCGCCCGGCCAGATCCGGGTGATGACCTCGACGCCGCCGCCGATCCGGGCCCTGCTGCCGGGCCGCTGCTACCGCTATGAGGCGATCGACGCGAGCCACGCCTCGGAGTTCTTCCAGGTCGAGGGCCTGATGGTCGACGAGGGGACGACGATGGCCGACCTGAAGGGCCTCCTCGACCAGTTCGCCAAGGCTCTCTACGGGGCCGACAAGCGGACCCGCTTCCGACCCGGCTACTACCCGTTCACGGAGCCGTCGGTCGCGTTCGACGTCGAGTGCCTCGTCTGTGGCGGCTCGGGCTGCCCGGCCTGCTCGCGGAGCGGCTGGATGACGATCCTCGGGGCCGGAATGGTCCACCCGGTCGTCCTCCAGTACGGCGGCCTCGATCCCGAGCGCTACCAGGGCTTCGCGTTCGGGATGGGCGTCGAGCGGATCGCCAACCTGCGCCACTCGGTCGGGGATCTCCGGCTGTACATGGAAAACGACCTGCGCTTCCTCGATCAATTCGTGGGATCCGGCTCGTGAGAGTCCCGTTGTCGTGGCTCCGGGACTACATCGATGTCGACCTCGAGCCCGAGGCGTTGGCCGATCGGCTGACCCTCCTCGGGATGGAGGTCAAGGGCATCGAGCGCTGGGGCGCCGAGTGGCGGAACGTCGTCGTCGGCGAGCTGCTCAGCGTGGACAAGCATCCGCGAGCCGATCGCCTGTCCCTGACCCGCGTTCGGGTCGATGGCGGCGAGCCGCTCGACATCGTGTGCGGCGCGACGAACATCGCCGCCGGGCAGCGCGTGCCGGTCGCCCTGCCTGGCGCGGTCCTGCCCGGCGATCGCCGGATCGAGCGGACCGAGAAGATGGGCGTGGTCAGCAACGGCATGCTCTGCTCGGGCGACGAGTTGAACCTGACCGGCGACGCCGACGGGATCCTGATCCTGCCGCCCGACGCCCCGATCGGGATCGCCCTGACCGATCTCTACGGCGATGTTGTCCTCGATGTGGACGTCAAGCCCAATCGAGGCGATGCTCTGTCGCTGATCGGGCTGGCGAGGGAAGTCGCCGCGAGCACCGGGACGCCGCTGCGCTGGCCCGAGACGGACCCCGTCGAGGACGACCG
>JANLYK010000162.1:0-3287 GCA_031365595.1 Chloroflexota bacterium
AACCTTCGATGTAGTGCACCTTGGCGCCTTCCTCGACGACGATCAGGGTGCGCTCGAACTGGCCGGTGTTCTCACCGTTGATCCGGAAGTAGGCCTGCAGCGGGAGCGGCACCTCGACGCCCTTGGGGACGTAGACGAACGAGCCGCCCGACCAGACCGCGGCGTTCAGGGCGGAGAACTTGTTGTCCTCGGCCGGGACGACGGTCCCGAAGTGCTTGCGGAAGATCTCGGGGTACTCGATCAGGGCCTGGTCGGTGCCCATGAATACGACGCCGAGCTTGGTGAGCTCTTCCTTGACCGAGTGGTAGACCACCTCGGAGTCGTACTGGGCGCCGACGCCGGCGAGGAACTTGCGCTCCGCCTCGGGGATGCCCAGCCGCTCGAACGTCTGCTTGATCTTGTCGGGGACGTCGTCCCACGACTTCTCTTCGCGCTCGGACGGCTTGCGGTAGTAGACGATGTTGTCGAAGTTGATCCGATCGAGACCGTCGGTCCAGGTCGGCATCGAGCGCTTCATGAAGTGGTCGTAGGCCCGCAGGCGGTACTGGAGCATCCAGTCCGGCTCGTTCTTGAAGCCGCTGATCTCCTCTACGGTCGCCCGGCTGAGCCCACGCTTCGTCTCGCGCAGGTAGTCGATGTCGTCATGGAACGCGAACTGTTCGCGCTGGTCGGCGACGAGGTCGCGCGTCGCGGTCATTCGCTTCTCCGGAGGGGCGCCCCTCGGGCGCGGACACGGGTCGATCGGTAATCCCGAGTCACATTATCGGAATTAACTTCCGGGGCGTCAACGACCACCCGAATCCGGGTCGGTGAGTGCGTCCGATTGACGAGGCCGCGAGCTGCATGTCCTGCGGGGCCGTCATGGCCCAGCGCGAGACGCGCACCCGGGCGTCAGCGACCGACCTAGCCGCGCCGGGATCTCAGAAGAAGGTCGACGTCCAGGGGCCGGGGTCGGTCGCGAACAGGGCGTCAGCCTCGGCGAGCGCGCCCGGGCGATGCTCATCGAAGCCGCGGGCCAGGACGGCGTTCCGGAGCCGGGTGCCGCCGAGGTACGCGGCGCCGAGGGCCGCGCCGTCGATCGTCAGGTCCGGCGCGGAATCGGTGGCCCGGGCGCGAGCGCCGTCGGGCGACGCGTCGAGCGAAAGCCGCAGGCGCCCAGCGGACGCGTCGTCCTGACCGCCGTCGCGCACGACCACGTCGAGGACGAGCGCCCCCGTCCGTTCGTACGTCCGCGCCTCGAGCGCGCGCGGAACGTCCAGCAACTTCACCCACATGCCATCGCCGACCTCGGAAACCAGCGCGGCCCGGGCGTTCGTCAGGAGCCACGGCAGGCGCTCGCTGATCTGGCGCTTCTCGGCCTCGATCCGGGAGACCCAGTCGATCGAGGCCAGGAACTCCCACAGACCGGCGTACGCATGATCGGTGAGGGCGTGGAGCTCGTCGACCGTCAGCTTGCCGCGCGGCTGGCGCTCCTCCCACTTCCCGTCGACGTGATACCGGGCGTAGCCGTCGATCGTGCCAGCGTCGTCGCGATGGACGACGAAGAACCCCTTCCACGGCGGCCCGAAGGCTCCGCCCGTGCCGAAATCGGTCGACCACATGATCGGCCGGCGCCAGATCTCCCCGGCCTGACGAGCCCGCCACGCATCGAAGACCGCGATCGCGGCATCGCGCCCGGCGTCATCGGTCGCAACCAGCTCGACGGATCCCGAACGCGCGACCGCAGCGTGGAGCGCAGCCGACCGGGCATCGAGCGTCCAGGTCGCCGTCGTCGTCGCCGACCCGTACCCGAACCGCTGGTAGATCGGGTACTCGGAGGCGTAGAGGAGGGCAACGACCTCGCCCCGCTCGCGCGCCGCGTGCGCCTCGGCGGCCGCCATCGAGCTGAGGATCCCGCGCCGGCGATGCGTCGGCAGGACCGCGACACCGGTCACGGCCGAACCCGGGACCTGGGCGCCGCCCGGCACGGTCAGCTGCGTGGCCCAGGTTCGGAACGTTCCGGCGATGCGCGTTTCGTCGAACGCGGCCCACACGCGGGCGAGGTCCCAATGCGGACGGACCTCCGTGGCGATCGCCTGCTGGTCGGGCCGGTCCAGGAAGCCGACGCTGACCGCGTCGAGCCACGGGACGAGCTCGTCGTCGGTGATGGGGCGGACGGTCATGGACATCGGCGGACAATAGCAGCCGGCCGTGCTGACTTGGTCGGCGTCGGAGATCTGTATCGAGGAGACCGTCCGTGGCACCAAGCACTCATCCGGTGAACATCGAGCTCCACGACCGAGCCCCGCTGGGCGCTCGCGTTGCCGACCGCGTGACGGGGTTCCTCGGCAGCTGGCGATTCATCATCGTCCAGACGATCGTCGTGGCGATCTGGATCGCCGCGAACGCCTACCTCCTGAGCCAGCCGTTCGACCCGTATCCGTTCATCCTGCTCAATCTCGCCTTCTCGACCCAGGCAGCCTACGCGGCGCCGCTGATCCTGCTGGCCGGCAACCGGGCCGCGCGCCGTGACCGGATGACCCTCGAGCACGCGGCTGCCGAGGCCGACATCGAGGACGAGCAGAACCAGCGGCTCCTCAAGGGCAACGTTGAGATCCTGACCCAGGTCCGGGCGCTCGAGCAACGGATTCTGCAGCTCGAGGTCTCGATCCTCGCGGCCATCAACGACCGACCGCGGCCGACCTGAGCGGCCGACGGGCTTCGCCGGACATGGAAACGCGACGACGACCCGGGGGGAGCCGAGTCGTCGTCGCGTTGGTGGACGGGCGCCGGACGAGCCGACGCTCAGGATTGCTCAGCCGCAGCGGCGTGACTGCGGCCGAGGATCGGTTCAGACGCCGGCCGGGCGCTCCGTCGTCGAGCCGTTGCCGGCGGCGACCGTCTCGCCGAGATCGGCGAACGTGTCGGGCCACGTCTCAGCCTCGACGGCCGGGCGGTTCTGGTCGGGATCCGGGAGGAGGCTGCCGAGATCGGCGTCGTCGTCATAGCGGACCATGCCGGTCTCCTGGCCGGTGACCCGGGCCTTGATCCGGTCGGCCGTCTCGCGGACCTTGGTCGTTGCGCCGGGGGACGTGATCAGCCACCACGCGGCGGCGATCATGGAGCCGACAGCCAGCAAGGCCGCGACCGGCAGGATCGGGTTCGTCCGCTTCCGGCCGGGCATCCGAGCCTCGATCGCCTTCGGCAGATCGACGTTGTTGATCGCCTTCTCGATCCGGTTCAGGCGATCCTCGACGACCTTGGGCAGCTCGACCTTCGAGAGGTCGACGTCGGGCATCTCGATCTTC
>JANLYK010000274.1:0-4945 GCA_031365595.1 Chloroflexota bacterium
GTCGCGATGTACGGCCAGCTCGTGATCACCACGATCTCGTGCGCGCCGACCTTCGCCCAGGTCGGGGCGGTCGAGGCGATCCGCGGCCCGCAGGGGCCGATGGCCGCGATGGTCGAGGAGTTCCGGGCGCGGCGCGACCTCGTCGTCGCGGGGCTCAACGACATCCCCGGCATCCGCTGCCTGTCGCCCAAGGGGGCGTTCTACGCCTTCCCCGAAATCTCCGGGACAGGGTTGAGCGGCAAGGAGCTGGCCGATCGGCTGCTCCTCGAGGTCGGCGTCTGCGTCCTCGCCGGGACGGCCTTCGGCGGCCTCGCCACGAACCACATCCGGGTCTCCTACGCGAACTCGCGCGAGAATCTGACGACGGCGCTCGGGCGGATCGGGGCGTTCGTCTCGACCCTGCCGGCCGTGTCGGCCGTTGCCGGCTCCGGGGCCGGAGCCGCCCGATGACCGACCGGCCGAAGGTCTTCGTCGCCCGCCAGATCCCCGACGACGGGATCGCGCCGATCGTCGCCGCCTGCGACGCCCGGGTCTGGGAGGACGAGTTGCCACCGCCGCGGGCTGCCTTGCTCGAGGCGATCCGGGGGTGCGTCGGCGTCCTCACCCTCCTCACCGACAAGGTCGACGACGAGTTCCTCGACGCTGCGGGGTCGCAGCTGTCGGTGGTCAGCAACTACGCCGTCGGCTTCGACAACGTTGACGTCCCGGCCTGCACGGCGCGCGGCGTCGCGGTCGGCAACACGCCGGGCGTCCTCACCGACACGACCGCCGACCTTGCGTTCGCCCTGCTCATGGCCGCCGCCCGACGGATTCCCGAGGGCGATCGCTACGTCCGCGGAGGCAAGTGGAAGACCTGGGGCCCGCTCCTTCTCCTTGGCCCGGACGTGCACGGTGCCACGATCGGGATCGTCGGGTTCGGGCGGATCGGGCAGGCCGTGGCCCGCCGCGCGCTCGGGTTCGGGATGACGGTCGTCTATCACGACGTCCACCGGGCGCAGGCCGCGGTCGAGGAGGCGTACGGCGCGACCTTCCTGCCGCTCGAGGAGCTTCTCGCCCGGTCCGACTACGTTTCGCTGCACGTCAATCTTACGCCCGAGACGAAGGGCCTGATGAACGCCGAGAAGCTGTCCTGGATGAAGCCGACCGCGGTCCTCGTGAACACGTCGCGCGGACCGGTCGTGGATCCCGTGGCGCTGGCCGACGCCCTGCGCCGCGGGGTGATCGGCGCGGCGGCCCTCGACGTCACGGACCCCGAGCCGATCCCGACCGACGATCCGCTCCTGTCGCTCGACAACTGCCTCGTCGTGCCCCACATCGCGTCGGCGTCGCGGGCGACCCGCGGCAAGATGGCCGAGATGGCGGCGGCGAATCTGCTGGCCGGCGTCCGCGGTGAGCGGATCCCGACCCCGGTCAACCCCGAGGTCTACGAACGGACCTGACGGGCAGACCGGGCATCACGGGCCCGAGGCTGGACCGGCCGAGCGGCCACCGTCCCGTGCCGCGGCCACCGTCCCGTGCCGCGGCCCCGTCCCGTGCCGCGGCCATCTTCGTAACCACCGCATCCATCGGGCGGGTACTTCCTGGACAACCGGGTCAACAAGGGTTGCCCAGGGTGCTCGTCGCGCGCCCGCAGTTGGCCGTGCGATCCCAATCACCCGCCGGGCGAGTAGATCCGGGTTCAAGGCCCCCGCGGTGGGGGGTCGCCGCACCCTTCGGCGACCCCTTCCCCAGCAAGTACCCGCCTGACGGGTGCGGAGCGTCGCATCGGGTCGGATTGGTGCGGAGCGTCGCATCGGGTCGCGTGCCGGACCTGGGTCGAGGGTGCCCGGCTCGAAGCCTGGCCGGGCCGCCACCGCCACGGTCACGGAGCCGGTCACGGAGCCGGGTTGGCGCTCCGCAGGTCCAGCGCCCGGCCCCAGCGAAGGCCGCGCACGGCGACCAGCACCCCGAACGCGGCCAGGACGAGGATCGCGGCCGCCGCGACGGATGCGTCCACATCGCCGGCCTGGAACTCGCCGTAGACGACGAGCGGCAGCGTCTGCGTCCGGCCCGCGATATTGCCCGCGAACATGATCGTCGCCCCGAACTCGCCGAGCGCCCGAGCCCAGGTCATGACGATCCCCGCAATCAGGGCCGGCGCCGCGAGCGGGATCGTGATCGCCCAGGCGAGCTGGCGCTCCGACGCGCCATCGGCGCGGGCCGCGTCCTCCAGGTCGCGCACGACCGTCTGGAACCCGGCCCGGGCCGCCCGGATGTAGAACGGCGCCGCGACGAAGACCTGGGCGAGGATCACCGCGATCGTCGTGAACGGAATCGCGATCCCGAGCTCGGCCAGCGGCTCGCCGATCACGCCGCGCCGGCCGAGGGTCAGGAGCAGGGCCAGTCCCGCGACGGACGGTGGCAAGACGATCGGCAGGTCCACGAGCGCCTCGACGAGCGACGCGCCACGGAACCGCCGCCGGGCGAGGAGATGGGCCAGCGGGGTGGCGACGACGATCGTGATCGCGAGACTGATCGCGGTCGTGACGAGGGAGAGCGTGAGGGCGTCGATGACCGCGGCGCTGCCGAGCGCGGTCGCCAGCGATCCGCCGACCACGGCGCGACCGACGAGCAGGGCGATCGGCAGGCCGAGGAACAGTCCGAGGAGGACGGCGAGCGCGGCAACCACGGGCGACGGCCGGCCGGTCAGGACGTGGGCTCGGTGAACCCGAGCTGGGCCAAGATCAGCTGGGCTTCGGCGCCGATCAGCCAGTCGAGGAGGGTGTGGGACGCGGCAATGTTCGTCGACGACTTCAGGACCACGCCGGCGTAGATCGCCGCGACGTTGGCCTGGGGCGCGAGGGCGATCGTGGCCAGCTTCGATGACCCCTCGGCGTCGGTCATGTACACGATCGCTGCATCGCCCTCGCCGAGCTCGACCTTGGCGACCACCGCCTGGACGTCGTCCTCCTTCGAGACGACATTCGCCGCGTACGCCGCGGCGAAGCCCGCCGGGTAGCCCTCGATCCGGGCGAGGTGGTCGACGACCTGACGGGCGTACGTCGTGACCGGCACGTCGTCGCCGGCGGCGATCACCTTCAGGCCGGGCCTGGCGAGATCGGCCGGGGAGGCGAGCCGGCCCGGGTTGTCGGCCGGGACGACGATGACGAGCTGGTTGCCCGCGATATTCACCGCAGCGCCGTCGGCGAGCCCCTTGTCGACAAGCTTCTTTGGGTTCGTGATGTCCGCGGCGAGGAAGACGTCGGCCGGCGCGCCCTGCTCGATCTGGGTCTCGAGCGCCGCGGACGACCCGGTCGAGATCGTGATGGTCGTGCCCGGATGGCCGGCCTCGTACGCCGCTTCGAGCTTCTCGAGGGCCGTCGCCAGGGAGGCGGCGCCGTAGATCGTGAGCTCGGTGGCCGGGCCGTCGGTCTGCGTCGGCTCAGCCGATTGCGAGGACGTTGAACCGAGGCTCGGCACCCAGGACGGTGAACCGAGTCGGGTCGGCGAGACGGGTTGGCAGCCCACTGCAACGGCCACGACGGCGAGGAGCCCCACGAAGCGGAGGTTCACGCTCTCGGTTCCCGGCCCGCCGGGATCTCGACGATCACATTGGTCGACTTCACGACGGCCACCGCCTCGTCCCCGACCTTCAGGTCGAGCTCCTCGACCGCCTCGGCCGTCATCAGGCTGACCAGGCGATGCGGTCCGGCCTGGATCTCGACGACCGCCGCGACTCCGTCCTTCTGGACCCTCGTCACGATCCCCGCGAACCGGTTGCGCGCGGACTGGGCGACGATCGGGCGATCCGCCGTCGCCTGGCGGCGCTCGCCGATCAGCCGGCTGACCTCGCCCATCGGAACGAGCCGCTGGCCACCGCCGGATCGGACGGTCGTGAGGCGCCCCTCGTCCGCCCAGCGCCGGATCGTGTCGACCGTGACGCCCAGCATGTCCGCCGCCCGCCCGATCCGAACATGGTTATGAACATCGTTCATACTAAGGGATTGTAGGCACATCTGGCGTCAATTACCAGAGATGGTCGCTCAACGGCCCCGCCGCGATCCGGATGTGGCAGAGGATCGGCCCGGCTTCGGCTACGCTTTGTCGCGGGCCGGTAGCTCAGTGGCAGAGCACGGGACTTTTAATCCCTTGGTCGTGGGTTCGAATCCCACCCGGCTCGCCAGCCTCGACTAGGTGAACTTGAAGCGCTGCAGCACCGGATCGCCATTCGGTGCCAGTTCGACCATCGCCTTGAACGAGTCGGCCGGGCGCTTGCAGGTCGTGAACACGACGTCGACGCCGCTCCGGACCGTCGGCTCGAACCACAGGACGTTGAACGGGGTCGCGCCGACGGCGATCCATGGCTCCGATGCGTCGGCCGGGTCGGGCCAGGTGATCCGGAGGTCGTAGCTGACGACTTCGGTGAAGCCCTGCATCTCCGGATCGTCGGTCAGGCCGCACCGAATCGTCGGGTCCTGGCTCGGCGCTCGGCGGTCCATGCGGACCTTCACACCGTCCACGGTCAGCGTCTGGCCGAACGAGCCGGAGGCGATCCCAAGCCGCGGGGTCGGCTCGGGAGCGGGATCGTGCGTCGGTTTCGCCGTCGGTTTGGGCGTCGGTTTGGGCGTTGCCGGGGCAGGGGTGGCGGTGGGGCTCGGCGTCGGGTCGAGCGTGGGCGCGCTTGTCGACGGGGCCGAGGGCCCGTGGGAGGCTCGAGGCGACAAGCCGGAGGGTGTGCCGGAGCGCGGGTCGATCTCTGCCGCTGATGGCTCGACAGACGCGGCGGCCATGAGGAGCGGGGCGCTCGGCGTGGCTCCGGCTCCCGAGGAGTTGCCCGCCAGCAGCCAGACCAGGGCGCCGACGACGACGAGGAAGCCGACCACGGAGACGCCGCCGCGCGCGGCACCGAGCAGTGCGGCAAGGAAGTGGCGGAACGCGGTCACGTCCCGAGGATACGCGCCGCGCA
>JANLYK010000286.1:0-4505 GCA_031365595.1 Chloroflexota bacterium
AAGGCCGGCGCCGACGAGGTCGGTGGCGAGGACCTGGTCAAGAAGATCGAGGCCGGCTGGCTCGACTTCGACGTCGCGCTCGCCACGCCCGACTCGATGGGCATGGTCGGCAAGCTCGGCAAGATCCTCGGCCGGCGCGGCCTGATGCCGAACCCCAAGGCCGGGACGATCACGTTCGATCTCGATCGGGCCGTCCGCGAGGTCAAGGGCGGCCGAGTCGAGTTCAAGGTCGACAAGTCCGGGATCATCCACACGGCGTTCGGCCGCTCGAGCTTCGAGGCCGAGGCGCTCGTCGCCAACCTGGCCGCGTTGATCGACGCCATCAACCGGGCCAAGCCCGCCGGCGCGAAGGGCCAGTACCTCAAAGGCCTGACGATCGCGACGACGATGGGCCCGGGCATCCGGGTCGACCTGCCGGCAGTCCTTGCCGCGGCCGCAGCCGCCTGACCGCCGGCCACCATACGCGGTGGCGATCGCACCCTCGGGTACGATGCGTCGCCACAACTGAAGATTGACGGGACAGCCAGAGACAGCCTGCGCCCGCGGGCCGTGTCGCTCCAACGGAGTGTCACGGCCGGGGCTTGATCCACCGGTCCGGATCGATCGCCACAGGGCGGTCGGGGACGACGGTGAGCACGCCGAGGCAGGATCCGTGCGCCACCCAGTGGTGGTCGCGCCCCCTGCGTTCAAGGCCAGCCGAACAGGCGCCGTCGCAGGGGCGTTTGGGTTTCACCGGGCTTGCCCGGACGGACCCGACGCGCCACCGCCGCGCACCGGCCGTGCGCAGAGAAGCTGGAGGGCACCATGCCCACAGAGGCCAAGCGCGAGACCGTCGCCGGGCTGCGCCAGGCACTTGCCGGCAGCCGGACGCTCATCGTCTCGGAATACCGCGGCCTCAGCGTGAAGGAGATCGCGGAGATCCGGCGCGCCCTGCGCAAGCAGGACGTCAGCTACCGGGTCGTGAAGAACCGCCTGATGCGGATCGCCGCCCAGGACTCGATCGGTGAGGCCCTGAGCCCGCTGCTGGTCGGGCCCACGGCGATCGCGTTCGGCGACGACGAGTCGGCGACGGCGAAGGCCGTCCTCGAGGCCACTCGGCCGTACAAGCAGGTGACCGTCACCGGCGGCGTGCTCGGCGATCGGGCGATCGACGCCAACGGCGTCCGGAGCCTGGCCACCCTGCCGTCCCGCGAGATCCTGCTCGGCAAGCTCGCCGGCGGGATGCAGGCACCGGTCGCCACGCTGGCCGGGCTGCTCGTGGCCAACATCCGCAACCTCGGCTACGCATTGAGCCAGGTCCGCGATCAGAAGGCCCAGTCCGAGGCCGCGTGACCCGCGACCTTGCGTACACCCATTCGGTTCGAACCATCATCCGCCCGGTCGCTGACCGCGGCACCCCACAAGGAGACCTGACATGGCGGTCCTGACCCAGGACGATCTGCTCGAATCCATCGACAAGATGACCGTCCTCGAGCTGTCCGAGTTCATCAAGCGCTTCGAGGAGCGCTACGGCGTCACCGCGGCTGCGCCCGTCGCCGTAGCGGCGGCCCCGGCGGCCGGCGGTGGCGGCGGCGAAGCGGCCGCTGCTCCCGAGGAGCAGTCCGAGTTCAGCGCGACCCTGACCGAGATCGGCCCGAACAAGATCCCGGTGATCAAGGTCGTGCGCGAGCTGACCGGTCTCGGCCTCAAGGAGGCCAAGGATCTGGTCGACGCGGCTCCCAAGGCCGTCAAGGAGGGCGTCGCCCGCGACGAGGCCGAGAAGATCAAGGCGGCGATCGAAGAGGTCGGCGGAAAAGTCGAGATCAAGTAGCTCGGCAGCTCGCCGTCGCGTGACGGGCGAGCTCGTCGATCGATCCCGAAGCCGGCGACCCACATCGGGTTGCCGGCTTCGTCGCGATGAGCGGGCTTGACTCACCAGTCGAGTCACGGTCGGAATCTGCACGCGGGGCCGTGTCGCGGATCCGTCGTGGCCGAGCACGCAGCTTTCGTACCTGACTCGACTGATGGTCGACGACCCGGTGCTCGCCTGCCGCGCCGCAGGTTCGCGCCATCGAGCGCCCGATCCGGACGGAGGCACGCCCAGGTCGGCCTGGTTTGACGTTCGGGGGAATTGCGGTATCCTACTCCTTCTGTGAGCGCGGCCCTTTCCTTTTCCCCTGACCTCCGTCAAGGAGTGGTATTTCATGCTGTCTGCTGAGTCGTCGAACCGGACGGCTGCGGCGCTGACGCGTACGCGTTACGCCCGCATTCCCGAAGTCCTCCCGATCCCGAACCTGATCGAACTCCAGCTGGACTCCTTCCAGTGGTTCACCGAAAAGGGCCTCCGGGAACTGTTCGACGAGATCAGCCCGATCAAGGACTTCACGTCCAAGGTCATGGAGCTCCAGTTCCTGGACTACGAGTTCGGGGACCCCAAGTACTCCGAGGAGGAGTGCCGGACCAAGGACCTCACGTACTCTCGGCCGCTGTACGTGAACGTCGAGCTCCTGATCAAGGAGACCGGCGAGATCCAGCGCCAGCGGGTCTACATGGGCGACTACCCGTGGATGACCAGCCAGGGCACGTTCGTGATCAACGGCGCGGAGCGAGTCGTCGTGAGCCAGCTCGTTCGCTCGCCCGGCGTCTACTACAGCGAGCTCGAGGATCCCGCGTCCGGACGGATGCTGTTCAGCGCCAAGGTCATCCCGAACCGCGGGGCGTGGCTCGAGTTCGAGACGAACAACAAGGATCAGCTCTGGGTCAAGGTCGACCGCAAGCGCAAGATCGCGGCGACGACCCTCCTGCGCGCCGTCGGCTACGAGGAGAACGATTCGATTGCCGCGCTGTTCTCCGGGATCGACGCGGACCCCGAGCACCCGTTCACCGCGAACACGCTCGACAAGGACCTCACGAAGACCCAGCAGGAAGCCCTGATCGAGGTCTACAAGAAGCTTCGGCCGGGCGATCCGCCCACGGGCGACAACGCCCGCCAGCTCGTCGAGAGCCTGTTCTTCAACTTCCGGCGCTACGACCTCGGTCGGGTCGGCCGCTACAAGTTCAACAAGAAGCTGGACGGCGTCGCCGGCCGGATGGGCATCGAATTGCCGCGCGAGCAGCGCACGATCACCCGCGAGGACATCGCCGCGATCGTCGGCCACCTGATCGAGTCGAACCGCGGCCTCCACGCCAAGGACGACATCGACCATCTCGGCAACCGTCGGATCCGGGCCAACGGCGAGCTGATCCAGAACGCGTTCCGGATCGGCCTCCTCCGGATGGAGCGCGTCGTCCGTGAGCGGATGACGATCCAGGAGATCGACAAGGCGACCCCGAACGCGCTCATCAACATCCGGCCCGTCGTGGCCGCGATGAAGGAGTTCTTCGGCGGCAGCCAGCTGTCCCAGTTCATGGACCAGACCAACCCGCTCGCCGAGCTCACGTCCAAGCGACGCCTGAGCGCGCTCGGCCCAGGCGGCCTGTCCCGCGAACGAGCCGGCTTCGACGTCCGCGACGTGCACCACAGCCACTACGGCCGGATCTGCCCGATCGAGACGCCGGAAGGTCCGAACATCGGCCTGATCGGGTCGCTTGCGACCTACGGCCGGATCAACAGCTACGGGTTCATCGAGACGCCCTATCGCAAGGTCAAGCGAACCGTTGCCTGGGACGACCCGAAGATCGCGACCTACGAGACCGGCGGCGACCTGATCGCCAAGGGCGGGGCGACGATCCTCAAGGCCGGCCAGCCGTTCACGGCCGAGGCAATCGCCGAGCTGAAGAAGCAGAAGGCCAACGCCTTCCCGATCCGCCCGATCGTCACCTCGGAGATCGAGTATCTCCCGGCCGACGAGGAGGAGGAGCATGTCGTCGCCCAGGCGAACTCGCCCCTCGACGAGGAGGGCCACTTCCTCGCCGATCGGATCCCGTCGCGCTACCGGGACACGTTCCCGGAGGCTCGCGCCGGGCAGATCGAGTACATGGACGTCAGCCCGAAGCAGGTCGTGTCCGTCGCGACGGCGCTGATCCCGTTCCTCGAGCATGACGACGCCAACCGAGCGCTCATGGGCTCGAACATGCAGCGCCAGGCGGTGCCGCTCCTCGAGCCGGAGTCGCCGATCGTCGGAACGGGCATGGAGGAGCGCGCCGCGCGCGACTCGGGCCAGGTCCTCGTCGCCGTCCGCGGCGGAGTCGTGACCAGCGTGACCGCCGAGCGGATCCGGGTCGAGACCGACGCCGGCGAGCTCGACGAGTACAAGCTCCAGAAGTTCGTCCGGAGCAACCAGGGCACCTGCATCAACCAGCGCCCGATCGTCGACGTCGGGTCGCGCGTGTCCGACGGCGAGGCGATCGCCGACAGCTCGTCGACGCAGCTCGGGGAGCTGGCCCTCGGCCGGAACGTGCTCGTCGCGTTCATGAGCTGGGAAGGCGGCAACTACGAGGACGCGATCGTCATCAGCGACCGCCTCGTCCGCGACGACCTGTTCACCAGCATCCACATCGAGAAGCACGAGATCGAGTCGCGCGAC
>JANLYK010000326.1:0-4751 GCA_031365595.1 Chloroflexota bacterium
GGGTCGGGCGGACGTGACCGGCCGACAGGATGCCCCTGGTCATCGGGATCAGGTGGGGCAGGAAGTCGACCCCGGCGGCGCCCGGGTTGGCGACGCCGGCCGTCGCGCCGAGCCCGGCCAGCTCCTGCTCGATCTCGGCGATGTGGCGGTGGCCGCCGATCCCGTACGCCTTCACGCTCTCGCTGACCTCGCCGAACATCATGTCGGGCTTCGGGTCGCGGCCGGCGCCCGAGACTCCGCTTTTGGCGTCCACGACGAGGTCGCCGATCAGGCCGGCCCGGGCGAGGGGCGCGAGGGCGAGGAGGGTCGCGGTCGGGTAGCAGCCCGGCGATCCGACGATCGCGCTCGACGCCGTCCGGAGGGCCCGAAGCTCCGCTCGGTGGAGCTCGGGCAGGCCGTAGACGGCGTGGCCGAGCAGGTCCGGCCGGGGATGCTCGAAGCCATACCAGCGCGGGTAATCGGCCGCGGCGCGGAGGCGGAAGTCGGGCCCGAGGTCGATGATCGCGGTGCCCCGCGCCGCCAGCTCGGGCGCGATCGCGGCCGCGGTGCCGTGGGGCAGGGCGAGGAAGACGGCATCGACGTCGGGCAGGCTCGAGTCGACCGACAGGCCTGTCTCGCTGAGATGGGCGTGGGTCGCGCCGATGGGCTCGTGATCGCGATCGCGACCCTGGAGCCCGACGATCTCGAGCGCGGGGTGGTTCGTCAGCAACCGGATCAGCTCGGCCCCGACATAGCCGGTGGCGCCGATGATCCCGACCCGGATCCGTCCGGCGGGCGCGCGGTCGACCGTCGAGCCCGGCACTGAACCCGGTACGGAGCCCGGCCGGCGGTCCGTCGCGGTCGCGGTCGACGGATCGAGGCCCGCGCTCACGGGCGCACCGGCGTGCTCGTGCACGCGACGTCCCTCACCGGGGACGGGCTCGAAGTCGATGCGGACGGACGGACAGCGGCCATGACCGCATGACTATACATTCGTGTCGCATAGTCATGCAACCGCGCGCGGCGGACCCCAGCCACTCGGCGCTGATCCGCCGCCGATGTCAAATCGAGACGAACCAGCGTGGCCCGATTGCGGAGCGGTCGCGAGGAGGTCGGTTCTGCGATTTGGCTGTGCTCGTTGGTCTGCCCTTGATCCAGGTGGAGCATCAGGCCCGTGGCCGCGCAGCGCCACGCGAACCTTAATCTCGACTAGATCAGTAGGAATACTCTAGGATGCGCGTCTGCCCGTTACCAGCCGCCCCCGCCAGACCGCCAGGAGCTCCGATGCCATCCGCCATCCCCGCCAGCGCCGCCGCCCTTCCGCCCGCGCGGATGATCGACCCGCGCGGGCATCGGTTCGGCGCCGCCGTCTCGGCCGGCCTGCTCGTCGTGTCGTTCCTGACCGGCTGGGTACCGGGGGTGGCGATCGCGCTGCTCTCGATCGGGGTGAGTGCCGCCTTCGGGCTGCGCTGGTCGATCTACGGCGCGATCTGGCGCCGCATCGTGCGGATCGCGCGGCTTGGGCCGACGGAGCCGGAGCACGAATACCCGCCGCGCTTCGCCCAGACCCTCGGCAGCGTGGCGTTGATCCTGTCCCTGCTCGCGTTCGCGGTCGGCGCGACGACGATCGGCTGGGTGTTCGCCCTCGGGGTGGCCGGACTCCAGACCCTGTTGGGTGCGACCGGCTACTGCCTCGGCTGCAGGATGTACTTCCTGCGCTGGTGGGTGCCCGCCGCAGTGACCCGGATCTGGACCCGCGGCCGAGCGCGCGCGAGCGCGATCGCGGCGAGCACGATCACGTACCGCTGATCAGGCGCATCCGCCGGCGGGTCACGATCGGCTGATCACATCCGGTCGGCGATCCGGGCCGGTCACGATCACCTCGCCCTCGGCTTCGGTCGGCTCGGCCCCCGTGCAGCGCACCCGGAAGTGGTGGTGGACCTCCGTGGCACCTGCCGAGATCATTGCGTTCACCGGGCAATACTTCGCGGCCGACAGCTCGACGGCCCGGCGGACGGCGGCTTCGCGGACGACCGTGCCCTCGACGATGTGGGTGACGTCGATCCGGGTGTAGACCTGCGGGTATTCCTTGCGCTGGTCGGCGGCGACCTCGACACGGTAGACGTCCCAGATCTGGCGCTTCTTCTCGAGGATTGACACGACATCCATCGCCGAGCACGCGGCCAGCGCCGCGGCGACCGTCTCGACCGGCGACAGCTCGCCGTCCTGCGCGGCGTCGCCGAACACGATCGTCCGGCCCGAGCCGGTGGTGGCGGTGAAGCGCATTCCGGCGTCGTGGACGAGAGCGGCGGTCCGGTGGGTTCTCACGAGGTCGAGCATAGTGGCGTTTCGGCGTGAGCGGTGCCGGGGGGCCGATGCCTGCGCCGCCGCCGTTTCTACGAACACCCCTTGCTGTGTTTCCAATAGCCGCATATCCGCTAGCCGCATATCAGCGCGGCGGCTGAGTCCGCGTCCATTGATCGGCTGGTGAGCGGCGGGTGATCGGCGGGTGATCGGCGGGTGAGCGCCAGATGTCGGCCTCGTGCTTGGATCAGCCATGCACGATCCATTCCAGCGGCGCGTCAACCCCTGGCTCGGCAACCGACCTCCGAAGCGCAAGCACATCGCGAACCCGGATCGCGAGGATCGGCCGGACGCCTACCTGGTCGAGATCGGCGTCGAGGTCGTCGGTCGAATGGTCCTCGATGCGCGCCGCCGCGCCAATCTCACGCAGGGCCAACTCGAGCGGATGTCCGGCGTCGACCAGACCACGATCTCGCGTCTTGAACGCGGACACCTGCCGGGGATCACGCTGGGCCGACTCGCGGCGATCCTCGGCGCGCTGGCACTCGCGCTCGGCGGCCGGGGGGTGACCTTCGTCCTCGGGTAGGAGCCGCGCCAATCGGCCACGCCCCCTCCGCCGCCGCCGCGCCCCCTCCGCCGCGACCGTCGTTATGCGGCTATTCGAAACACAGGGTCGGTCTGTTTGCGACGGGTGAGCGCGATCGTCAAGGGGCCGCCGCACGGGCACTTACCAGGCGGTGGCGGTCGCGGCCTCGCTGATCCCCTCGGACTCGAGCCAGCGCTCCGCGTCGATGGCGGCCTTGCAGCCGTCCGCTGCCGCCGTGACCGCCTGGCGGTAGCGATGGTCGTGGACGTCGCCGGCGATGAAGACGCCGTCGATCTTTGAGCCGGTTTCGTCGTGGACGACGAGGTAGCCCTTGTCGTCGACCTCGAGCTGGTCCTTGAAGACCTCGGTGTTGGGCCGGTAGCCGATCGCGACGAAGAGGCCCTCCATCGGCATGTCGCGGGTCGCGTCGGACTCGGTGTCGCGCAGGCGCAGGCCCTCGACCTTGGCCGCGCCGAGGACCTCGTCGACCGCGGTGTTCGTGTGGATCTCGATCTTGGGGTTGTCGATCGCCCGGTCGATCATGATCTTCGAGGCCCGGAACGCCTCGCGCCGGTGGAGGTGGTGGACCTTCGTCGCGAAGCGGGTCAGGTAATTCGCTTCCTCGAGGGCCGTGTCGCCGCCGCCGACCACCGCGATTTCCTTGCCCTTGAAGAAGAACCCGTCGCAGGTTGCGCAGGCCGACACGCCGCGTCCGCGTAACCGGGTCTCGCTCTCGAGGCCGAGCCACAACGCCGACGCACCGGTCGCGACGATGACCGAATCGGCTCGGTACTCCGTCCCGCGCACCCAGGCCCGGAACGGTCGCTCGCTCAGATCCACGCGGTCCACGTCGACATCGACGATCCGAGTCCCGAACCGCTCGGCCTGCTCGCGGAACTTGGCCATCAGCTCGGGGCCGAGGATCCCGTCGGGAAACCCGGGGTAGTTCTCGACGTCGCTCGTGATCATCAGCTGACCGCCGGGCACGGCGCCGGCGAGGACGATCGGCTCGAGGTTTGCGCGAGCGGCGTAGATCGCGGCGGTCAGGCCGGATGGGCCGGAGCCGATGATCAGGACCTTGGTCCGATGCGGGTCGCGATCGGCGCCGTCGTTCGGACCGCCGACAGGGCCACCGGTCGTGGTTCGCGCTGGGGTCTGTGCGGTCGGCGCGCCCGCTGTCGGTGCGGCGGGCGCGGCCGGCGGCGTCGGTGCGACCGGTGCGACCGGTGCCCCGAACGAGATCGGGGCGCCGAAGTCGATCGGGGCGCCGAAGGCCCCGTTGCCGCCGGAGCCGCCGCCGTCGGGCGAGGTGTTCGCGCCGTTCACGCCCAACGAAACCGCGTCCCCGCCGCCGCCGAAGTCGATCGTCAGGCCCGCGAACGGGTCGGGAGGGGCCTCGGCCGGCGAGGCAGGCACAGCGGGCGGTTCGGGCTCGGAATCGGTCGTGGAACGGGTGGAATCGTCGGCCATGGCACCCCATCCTAGCACGGGAGCAATACTCCCAGGGGGTATCGGTGCGGGCTGGCCGGGCGGACCGGATTGCGACCCGCATACTGCACGCCATGGCACCTCGGTTCATGCCCGCGTCCGCGCTCCGCCGGCTCGCACTCGTCGGCGTCGTCGAGCACGATTCCGATCAGGTTCGCGCCCAGAAGGCGACCCTCACCCTGGCTGCCGCCTGCGTGACCGCCCTCGCAGTCCTGTGGGTCGGAACCTACTGGATCCTCGGTCTGGCGCAGGCGGCGGTCATCCCGTTCCTGTACCAGATCGCGTCGATGGCCAGCATCGCGGTCTTCGCGCGGACGAAGAACTACGGCTTCTTCCGATCGAGCCAGGCGGCGATGATGACGACGCTGCCGTTCCTTCTCCAATGGACACTCGG
>JANLYK010000362.1:0-4088 GCA_031365595.1 Chloroflexota bacterium
GCGGCGATCGCGTGGCGCAGGACGAACGCGGACTCCTTGACCCCGAGCGCGGACGTCGGCTCGTCGAGGATCAGGACCCGCGCCCCGAAGTACTCGGCCCGTGCAATCGCGAGGGTCTGGCGCTCGCCACCCGAGAGGGTCCCGACGAGCTGCTCGGTGTCGCGGACGTCGATCCCGATGTTCTTCATCTCCTCGCGGGCGATCGTCGCGGCCTTCTCGCTGTCGAACCGTCGGAATGGCCCGAACCCGACCGTCGGCTCGTTGCCGAGGAAGAAGTTCCGGCTGATGCTCATCAGGGGCATCACCGACAGGTCCTGGTAGACCGTCGCGATGCCGGCGTTCAGGGCGTCGCGCGGTGACGTGAAGCGGACGGGCTCGCCGTCGACCGCCAGCGTCCCGTCGTCGGGCGGGTGGACGCCCGAGAGGGTCTTGATGAGGGTCGACTTGCCGGCGCCGTTGTCGCCGAGCAGGCAGTTGATCTCGCCGGCCCTGACGGTCAGCGACACGCCCTCGAGGGCGACGACCGCCCCGAAGTACTTCGAGATGTTGCGGGCCTCGAGGAGCGGCTGGCGGGCGGCGCGCTCGGCGGCGGAGGCGGGCGCCGGCCCGGCAGCCGCGGGGGACATCGTCATCGTCTGCTCCTTCCGGTCAGCGCAGGCCGGCGAACCGGCGCCGGATCCAGTTGTTGAGGACGACCGCCGTCAGCAGCAGAAGGCCGATCGCGATCTTGTACCAGTCGGCGTTGATCGAGGCGTAGACGATGCCGATGTTGGCCATGCCGAGGACGAGGGCGCCCAGGAAGGTCCCGGCGACCGAGCCGTATCCGCCCGTCAGCAGACAGCCGCCGATGACCGCCATCGTGATCGCGGTGAGCTCATAGCCGCCGCCGCGCTGGATGTCGGCCGACGCGAACTGCATGCTCTGGCAGGCCGCCAGGATCGAGGCCGTGAAGGCGGTCGTTGCGAAGAGCGTGACCTTGACCCGGG
This sequence comes from Chloroflexota bacterium, assembly GCA_031365595.1. Classification (GTDB taxonomy): domain Bacteria; phylum Chloroflexota; class Limnocylindria; order Limnocylindrales; family CSP1-4; genus CF-46. The sequence continues at coordinate 987 of JANLYK010000362.1, forward strand.
CGACGGGGACGCCGAGGTTGCGGGCGGCGCTCGGCGAGCCGCCGACACCGGTGATCCAGTTGCCGAACTTCCGGCGGCCCAGGACGTAGGCCCCGACGATCGCGATCAGGATCCACCAGACGACCGACACGTACAGGTCGGACGTGGCCTGGTCGAATTTGAGCGACAGCTTCCAGTTGAAGAACTGGGCCAGCGGATCGGCGGCGATCGCGGCCTTGTCGATCGAGATGAACGTGATGTTGGTCACGGTCAGGACCAGGACCGACGACATCCCGGCGATGATGAACATCGTCGCGAGGGTCACGATGAACGATGGCAGTCCGGTCCGGACCACGATCAGACCGTTGACGACACCGAGGCCGGTCGTCAGGACCATCGAGATGACGATCGCGAGCCAGATGGGAAGGCCCCAGACCGACGAGCCGATGCCGATGATGATCCCGGCGAAGCCGACGAGCGACCCGACGGAAAGGTCGAACTCGCCTGCGATCATCAGGAGTGCGACCGCGGTCGCGATGATCCCCACCTGCGAGGCGACGCCGACGTAGTTGAGCACGCCCGGGATCGACACGAATGCCGTGCTGCCGCGCGCCAACGAGAGGATGGCGAAGACGATGAAGACGAAGACGACGATGACCAGCGCGCCCGCCGCAGGCCGGGCGAGAAGCCGCTGGGCGAGGGACGTCTGACGCAGTCGCTCGACCGCCGGCGCGGGCGCGGAATTGGCCCCGCTTGCTGTCGCCGTCATCGCAGCCTCCGGTAGGGGTGGGTTCGGGAAGGGGCCGGGCCGGAGCCCGGCCCCTTCGGTCGTGCCGGCGAGCCGGCTGGAACTCAGGTCAGCGCAGGCCCTTCGCCGCGAGGGCGATGACGTCGGCTGCGTTGTCCTTGGTGACGAAGCCCGGGCCGGTCATGATCAGACCGGTGCCGTCGCCCGTCGGAAGGTTGCGAGTCTCCACGTAGTTCGTGAGGATCACGATCGGGAGATAGCCTTGGATGAACTGCTGCTGGTCAATGGCGAAGTCCATCTTCCCGTCCTTGATGGCCGTCAGCACGTCGGCGCTGAGGTCGAAGGTCGCAAGGTGGATCGGCTTGCCGGAGGCGGTGACCGCCAGGAGCGCCGGGCCGGCCACCGACGGGCCGAGGGTCAGGATGCCGTCGATCGTCGGGTCGGTCTGGAATGCGGCCGCCATCGTGGCCTGCATCCCGGTCGGGTCCGAGATCTTTCCGGTCAGGACCTTGCCCTGGGCCGGGTCGCTCAGGCCGAGGCCCTTGAAGAAGCCGTTGCAGCGCAAGGTGAGGGCCTGGTTGCCGACTTCCTGGTTGAAGCAGACGGCGTTCTTCACGCCGGCCGCCTTGAACCGCTCACCGGCGCCGATGCCCGCCTGTTCCTCGGTCTGGCCGACGTGGGCGATGATCCCGAGGCTCTTGAACACGTCCGAGCCGGAGTTCATTGACACGACCGGGATGCCGGCGTCGACGGCCTTCTTGATCGCCGGGCTCAGGGCATCCGGGTTCGGGATCGAGACCACGAGCCCGGACGGCTTCTTGGCCACGGCCGCGTCGATCAGGGCGGACATGGCGGGCATGTCGCTCTCCGCCGCGGGAGCGTTGTAGTTGACCGTGACGCCCATGTCGTTCGCGCCGGCCTTGACGCCGTTGCGCACGACGCCCCAGAAGCCGTCGATCGCCTGGCCGTGGGTCACGACCTCGATCTTGATCGTGTTGCGCGCGACGAGCGCGCCGTCCGGACCCTTGCCGCCGGTGGCGCCGCCCGATGCGGCCGGTGTGGCGTTGCACGCCGCGAGGACGATCGCAGCGCCCCCGAGAACGCTCAGCAACTTGCGCGTTTCCATGCCTGGTGCTCCTCCATGGATGTGACGTGGTGGACGGATGCTAGGTCGTTCGCGGTCGCGGGATTCGACGATTCCGACGGGCCGCAACGCCGCCGCTCCGGGTCCGAATTGCGCTTCCACCCGGGTCGCTGGCGACTGCCGGGTGACGCACCTCCTTTCACCGACCGGACTGACGGTCGATCAGCTGCCTGGGATCTCCTCGACACGCACCGGTCGGTGCTCGTGGAGCGAGAGGGTGGCGGCCTCCGCGACGCGCAGGGCCTGGACGCCGTCGTGGGCCGTGCACGGGCTCGCCTCGTCCCCGGCGGCGACCCGCAGGAACGCGGCGAACTCGGCTCGGTAAGCGTCGCCGAATCGATCGAGGAAGTGGGGCCAGGCGGGACCGGCCTGGGGCGGAACGCCCGGCTCGACCGAGCGGATCGGCGTTCGTGGGCCGAGCCCGACGCTGATCGAGTCCTTCGAGCCGAACAGCTCGGCCCGGATGTCATAGCCGAGCGGATCGTGGCGGGCGACGGTCAGGACGCCGAGCGCCCCATCGTCCATGCGCAGGGTGGCGACCGCCGTGTCGACGTCGCCGTACTTGGCGAAGACGGGAAAGCCCCGGACCGCGCCGTCGGCGAAGACCTCGACGACCTCGCGGCCGGTCAGCCAGCGGATCACGTCGAAGTCGTGGATCGAGAAGTCGCGGAACAGGCCCCCCGACTGTGGGATGTAGCCCTCGTGCGGCGGCTCCGGGTCGTGGCCGGCGAGGCGGAAGTTGTAGAGCGTCCCGAGTTCGCCGCTCGCGATCATCCGGTGGGCCTCTTGATACGCCGCGTCGAACCGCCGCTGGAACCCGAGCTGGAAGGGAATGCCGGCGCGCTCGATGTGGGCGGCGACCTCGATCGTGGCGGCGATGTCCTCGGCGAGGGGCTTCTCGCAGAACGTCGGGAGGCCACGGTCCGCCGCCGCCCGGATCAGATCCGCATGGGCGGTGGTCGCGGCCGCGATGACGACCGCCTCGGCCTCGCCGAGTGCCGCCTCGATGCTGGGCATCGCCCGGCCACCGACCTCGGCGGCCGTCTCAGCCGCCCGCTCGGGCATTGCGTCGGCGATCAGGAGCTCATCGACGCCGGGTGTGGCGGTCAGGAGCCGGGCGTGGAGCCGGCCGATCCGGCCCGCCCCGAGCAGGGCAAGCTTCACTCAGTCCCTCCGCGGTTGGTCGTGGTGCGGCGAAGAGCAGCCCCCAGCACGCGCCGCCCGATCGCCG
>JANLYK010000042.1:0-4748 GCA_031365595.1 Chloroflexota bacterium
CTGGATGGAGCCCGAGCACACGGGCCACGGGATCGAGTTCGGGTCGGGGTTCGGCCAGCGCCTCGACTGGATGGACGAGTCGGTGGCGGCGATGCGCGCGCTGCTCGACGGCAAGGAGGTCACCTCCGAGCCCGGCGCCCATTACCGGTTCGACCACCTCCGCCACCAGCCGGCGCCGGTCCAGGCCCACCTGCCGATCATGATCGGCGGCTCGGGCGAGAAGAAGACCCTCCGCTCGGTCGCCAGATACGCCGACCTCTGGAACGCGATGGGCACGATCGAGGTCCTGCGCCACAAGATCGAGGTCCTCCGCGGGCATTGCGAGGCCGTCGGGCGGGACATCGCCGACATCGAGTTCACGCTCGGGATCAAGGCGACGATCCGCGACTCCGAGGCCGAGGCCGACAGGGTCTGGAAGGCCGCGATGGAGCACAACCGGACGCCGCTGTCCGACGTCGCCGACGACGACACGTTCTGGAACGGCACGCCGGAGCAGCTCGCCGACAAGCTCGCGCCGTACGTGGAGCTCGGCTTCCGGACCGTGATCTCCGAGCAGCCCGCCCCCTACGACGACGAGACGCTCGAGCGCCTGATCGGCCAGGTCAAGCCGCTCGTCGAGGCCGGCTGACGATCGAGTCGGGCGGCCGCCACAGATGAGCCGATCGATCGGCAGCGCCGTCGGGCGGCTGCTGGCGGTGTTCGACACTCCGGACGCGGCCGATGCCGCGCGGGCCGAGCTGATCGCAGCCGGCACCGAGCCGGCCCGGATCGAGATGTTCGCTGGGCCCGAGGCGGCCGCGGCGTTCGACTCCACGGGCCGCCGGCGCGGCTGGCGTGGCCGCCTGTTCCGGATCCTCGAGTTCAGCTGGGCCGATCAGGCGCCCGACTTCGCATGGTACGAGGCGGCCGTTCGCGAAGGCCGCGTCGTCATGAGCGTGAAGGTCGGCGGTCGGCGGGCCGTCCGAGCCGCGGCGGCGACCGTCGCCGAGCATGGCGGCCACTTCGTCAACCACTTCGGCTGGTTCGAGACCCAGGAGATCGCGCGCTGGCGCGGCGTCGAGCCGAACCTGCCCGGATTCCTGCGCCGCTGACGGCCGCCCCGCTGTCAGTCAGCCTGGGGCAACCGCGTCGCGACGCGTGAACAGCAGGTGCGTCACGCCGCTGGGCGAGGCGGTGGCCTCGACCGCGTAGTCGCTTTCGAGGTTCTCCAGGCCGTCCCAGAGGCGGACGCCACGGCCGAGCACGATCGGGACGACGACGACATGCATGTGGTCGATGAGCCCGGCGGCAAGGAAATTCCGGATGGTCGTCGGGCCCCCACCGATCCGCACATCCTTGCCGCCGGCAGCCTCGCGGGCCATTGCGAGCGCATCCGCCGGCGACCCGTCGACGAAGTGGAAGGTCGTCCCGCCCTCCATCTCGATCGAGGGTCGGCTCTCGTGGGTGAGGACGAAGACCGGCGTATGGAATGGCGGTTCGGGGCCCCACCAGCCCTTCCAGTCGGGGTCGTCGTGCCACCCCGGATAGCCGTATTTTCCGGCGCCCATGATCTCGGTGCCGACCCCGGGAGCGTGCAGGCGCAGGAAGGCGTCATCGATCCCGCGGCTGCCGCCGGGCTCGCCGATCAGCTCGTGCCACCACCGGGTGGCGAACATCCACTCGTGCAGCCGCTCGCCGGCGTGGCCGAACGGGGCTTCGCGGGCCAGACCTTCGCCGGTGCCGAACCCGTCGACCGAGATCGAGAAGAACTGGACTCGGGCAAGCGACATGGCTCGTGCTCCTTCCGCTGGCCGTCAGCGGGTCGCGTAGCGGAGGTAGACAGCGCCCGAAGTGAACGTCCGGGTCTCGAGCAGTTGGAGGCCGATCGGCCGATCGAGGCCCGGGAAGAAGCGCCTGCCCCCGCCGAGGATCACCGGATGGATGACGAGCCCGTACTCGTCCACGAGGCCGCGCTGGATGAAGCCCTCGGCGAGCGTCGGCCCGCCGATCCCGAGGTCGCCGCTGAAGTCGCGCCGGAGCTCCTCGAGGATCGCTTCCGGCTCGCCGCTCATCAGCCGCCAGCCGGCCGGCGCCTCCTGGATCGTGCGCGACACGACGATCTTCGGGTGCGCCTTCCAGATCCGCGCGTACTCGACCTCCGTGTCCGTGATGTCCTGCTGCGACTCGGCCGTCGGCCAGTACCCGTTCATCAGCTCGAACAGGCGACGGCCGTAGACGAGGGCGTCGAGCGAGCGCTCCCGCTCGTTGAACCAGCTGTGGAGCTCGTCGTCCACGGTCGCCCAGTCGAGCGAGCGATCCGGCGACTCGATGTAGCCGTCGAGCGAGACGTTCAGCAGGAAGATGACCTTGCTCATGGCGGCATTATCCGGCGATCGGAGCGTCTCCGGGACCTACAGATGATCGCGCCGTGCCCGGCCAGCACGAAGGTGTCGCGCACCGCTTCGCGGGCAAGCCCGATCCATTGAGCACGAGGCGGTCGGCCAGCGGATCGCTCAAGGGCACGACGAAGTCATGGAGGATGCCGACTGCGCTGGAACCTGCCGACAGCAGGGGCCCGCGACAGTCGACGCGAACCCGGACCTCCGTCGTCGTTTCCTCGGGAGCGGGTACCGGGCTAAGAAGCGTTCGAACACCTGAGGTTCAGGGTACCCGCTGATCGGCCCGCAGGTCAGCGCAGCCACGTAGCGCTCGGCTCACTCAGCGTTCGGGAATGTCGCCAGACCGAGCCTCGGCCTCAACGCTACGGCGCGAAGGGATAGCAGCCGTTGTAGACGATGCCGGACGCGATGAACGGGTCCACGTAGGAACCGGCGTGGCTCGCGCGGCTCACCTGCCCGAAGATAACCTCATCCCCTTCGACCGCTATGCGCTCGCCACGATCGTTGTACAAGACGGCGGCTGGTTCGAATTTGGCCAGGAACCCAGCGGGCCACACGATCGAGAGTGTGTGGTCGTCATCCGTCACGATCCAGACGGGTTCCTGCGCTCCGACCCGGCCGCGGAGCGTCCCGATCACCGGATCGATGGCCGCACTGGCGTTACACAGGATCGGCCCTCCGTTGACCTCCGTCCACGGGGTGAACGTCCGCAGTCCATCTGGTCCGGTGGAAATGGTGCTCCGGAACGGCCCGCACGCGGTGACGAGGGTCGCCAGGACGAGCGGGAGGATGGAACGAAGGACCGGCACGCTCCAAGGGTGGCGAGCTGTCGGCACTCGCGCAATAGGTGAAAAACGCTGACGCACCCGGACGCTCCGCGGACGAGACCTCGAAGTCGCTCGGCGTCACATCACCTGAGCGAGGATTCCCCGGATCTCCTCCCGGGCAGGACGGCGGGGGCTGTTGTTGATCGCCGCGTCTTCGATGGCGTCCTGGGCGATCGTCTCGTGGGTCTCCGGACCGAGGCCCTGGGCCGACAGCGTCCGGCGTTGGCCGACCCGTCGGAGGAGGGCGTCGATGCCGTCGATGGCGATGCGCGCGGCGTCGGCCTCCGGATCGCGCGGGTCGGCGAGGCCGAGTGCGACCGCGACGAGCGCGAGTTCGCGGTCGCGGACGCCGAGGTAGGTCGCGAAGACCTCGGGCATCACCGTGGCGAGTGCCGTGCCGTGTGGCAGTCGCCCGCGCGTGCCGATCGCGTGACCGATGGCATGGACCGCGCCGACGCCGGTCCCGCTCTGCTGGCCGACGCCCGCGTAGTGCGCCGCCAACAGCATCCGGCTGCGCGCCTCGAGATTCGTGCCGTCATCGACGACCCGCGGCAGCCACTCCGCCACCGTCCGGATCGTGCCCAGGGCGATCGCTTCGGCGAACGGGTTCGGGTTCTTCGACAGCAGCGACTCGAGCGAGTGAGTCAGCGCGTCGACGCCGGTCGCGGCGGTCGGTCCGGGCGGCAGGCCGATGGTCAGCTCCGGGTCGAGGAGCGCGACCTTCGGTAGGACGCTTTCGTGGCCGACGTAGCCCTTGCGCCCGATCGCCTCGTCGGTGATCACGCCGTACGTGTTCGTCTCGGCGCCCGTGCCGGCGGTCGTCGGGATGGCGATGACCGGCACGCCCGGCGCAAGCGTTTCATCGTGGTAGCCAAGTGACATGACATCACGGTCGTTCGTAGCGTGGAGGGCCATCGCCTTGGCCGAGTCCATCGCCGAGCCGCCGCCGAGCGCGACGACGACCGCCGAGGCTCCGCCGGCGAGTTCGAGGAACCGCCGCAGCGCCGCACTGCCGCGAACGACCGGCGAGGTCCCCGGGTTCGGTTCGACGCCGTCGAACAGCTCGACCCGCAGGCCGCCGTCGCGGAGGATGTCGATGATCCGGCCGGCGACACCGGAGCGGACGACGCCCGCGTCGGTGACGACGAAGACGGCCTGGCCGCCGATGGACTCGACGACGACCGGCAGGTCAGCCACGATCCCGGCGCCGAACCGGGCTCGGTCTCGCACCCCGATCTCGAGACGACGAATTGCGTAGCCCTCGCTCATCGGACCTCCAGCACGCGATCGACGCTCGTGTCGCGCCGGACCGTCAGCCAGCGCCGGCAGCCGGCGGCATGGAACCAGCGCTCCGTCGCGATCCCGGCCGGGTTCTCGAACACCCATACGTCGTCGAAGTCGCGGTCGTCGGGGTCGGTCAGCCAGTCGGGCGTCGGGCGGCGTTCGCCCCCGAACGTGAACTCATCGAGCGGCCGGCGGCCGCAGCGCGGGCAGTCGAGCGTGTGCATCAGCGCGTCCCGGCCGACGCCTGGTCGGCCATCGC
>JANLYK010000431.1:0-1774 GCA_031365595.1 Chloroflexota bacterium
GAAGTGCAAGGGCGAGGGCAAGATCGTCAGCGAGCCGTGCGAGACGTGCCACGGCGAGGGCCGGACCGAGCGGACGCGCACGCTGCGCGTGTCGATCCCGGCCGGCATCGACGAGGGCCACCAGATCCGACTGTCGAACGAGGGCGAGGTCGGCGTCCGCGGCGGCCCGGCCGGCTCGCTCTACGTCGCGGTCCACGTGACGCCCCACCCGACGCTCCGGCGGGAGGGCACAGAGCTGGTCTACGAAGCCGACATCTCGATTGCCCAGGCGGCGCTCGGGACGACGATCGCGGTCCCGACCGTGGACGGCGACGAGCCGCTCGAGATCAAGGCCGGGACGCAGCCCGGGGCCGAGATCCGGATGCGCGGCAAGGGCGTCCCGCACCTCCGTCGGACCGGGTCGAAGGGCGACCTCCACGTCTTCGTGAACGTCGTCGTGCCGGCCAAGCTGTCGAAGCGCCAGCGCGAGATCCTCGCCGAGTACGCAGCGGAATCCGGCGAGTCGGTCGCGCCCGGCCACGGAGGGATCCTCGACAAGGTCCGCGACGCGCTTGGCTGAGGCGTCGCCGGGCGCCGCGGCGCCGGTCACCGGGGGCGCCTCGGTCACCGTCGGCGCGTGGCTCGAGCTTTCGGTCGAGGCCGACATCGAGGCCGTCGAGGTCGTAGCCGAGATCCTCAGCCGGGTCGCTCCAGGCGGCACCAGCGTCGAGCCCGCATTCGAGCTGGTCGACGAGGGGCTTGGCGCGCGCGTCGATCCGACCCGCCCGTCGATCGTCCGCGCCTACCTGCCTGCCCGCGACCCGCTCGCCGCCGAGCGCGCCGCCGCCGAGGCGAGCGAAGCGCTCGGGCATCTCCAGGCGTTCGGCCTTCGCCCGATCGGCGCGCTGACGACCCGGATCGTCCACGAGGCCGATTGGGCCGAGGCATGGAAGGCGCACTTCCCGGTTCTCCGGATCGGCCGCCGGATCGTGATCAAGCCGACATGGCTCGACCATGTGGCCGCGCCAGACGATGTTGTCCTCGACCTCGATCCCGGGATGGCGTTCGGCACCGGCCTGCATCCCACCACACGGCTGTGCCTCGTCGCACTCGAGTGGATCGCGGAGCAGGGGCGGCTGGAGGGAGCACGTGTCCTCGACGTCGGGTGCGGCTCGGGCATCCTCTCGATCGCAGCGGCAAAGCTGGGGGCACGCTCCGTCTACAGCGTCGATGTTGATCCGATCGCGATCGAGGCAACCGCGGCCAACGCCGAACGAAACGGGTTGTCGAGCGTCATTCGGGCCCGTGTCGGGTCGATCCCGACGGAAAGCGTTCCATTCGACGTGGTCGCCGCCAACCTCATCTCGTCGGTCCTGATCGAGCTCGCCCCCGAACTGGCGGCAGAGATGCGTCGGGACGGGACAATGGTCGCCTCAGGGATCTTCGTCGACCGCGAGCGCGACGTCCGTGCCGAGTTCACGAAGGTTCGACTGGACATCGGCACCACGTGGGACGAGGGAGATTGGGTGGCGCTCGAGGCGATGCGCCGCTGAGCCCGCGGGCGGAGCCCCCTACAATCGGGCGGCATGCCTGCGTGGTTCCCGATCCTGCTCGTCACCCACATCGTGCTCGCGGTGAGCCTGTTCCTGCCCTCGATCCTGCTGCCGTTCGCGCTTCGGACCCGACGGGCGGCCGAGACCAGCCCGAACCGCTTCGTCCGGTTCCTGCTCTGGATGCAGGCCCACGGGACGCTGCTCATCGGGATCGGGCTCGCCCTGACCGGGATCGGGCTCGT
>JANLYK010000440.1:0-3434 GCA_031365595.1 Chloroflexota bacterium
GGGCGATCCTGTCGTCGGATCGAACGAGCGTGACACTCAATCTCCAGGTCGGAGAGGCGGTCGACCAGGTCCGCGTCGTCACGACGGCCGGCGCTCAGTTGGCACCGACGTCGACCGGGTTCCGGACAGTGACCCCGCCGCCGTCGGTCCGCCTGGACGAGTTCAACACGGAGATCTGCCAAGGCAAGGGGACGCCGCCGAAGAGCTGCACCGGCAAGCAGAACGAACTCGACGACATCGTCGTCCTGTTCGAGCAGACCGTTCAGGACGTCGTTCTCCGGAACCCGCTGGCGGTCAACATCGCACTGCCGGGCGCACACACCGTCCTGCCGGCCCCGGCTCCAGCCGCCATACCGGCCGGAACGGCGCTCCGCAGCCACTTGCTCCATGTCGACCGACCCGGGCCGAGCAGCGGGTTCAGCGCGGGCGACTTCCAGTACTCCTACGGCAGCGTCACCTTCGACCGACCCATCCTCGGCATCATCACCTCGGACAGCGGGCTGGACACGAGCGATCTCATGGGTGCGTCAGGGACCTACTACCCCACGGGGCTTGCGTCGCGTGGCGCAGACTTCGGCGGCGGCCCCGGACTCGCCAGCGACGAGCGGATCGTCCTGTCGGATGACCGGCTCACGGTGACGGTGCGCTTTCAGACGGGCAATGGCCTGGACCAGATCCGGGTGATCACTGCCGGCGGCGCGGCCCTGACGAATCGGTTCGTGGTGGCTGTCGGCACCCAGCTGGCCATCAACGGCATCCCTTGGACGCTCCATGGCGCCTCGACCTACCACACGACCAATCGCGGTGGGCCCAACGATCCCGACCAGCTCCTCGCCCTCGCGGCGGCGGGCAACCTGAACACGCTGCGCATCGGCGAGATGTTCGACCAGATCAACGGCCTTCGAGCCGCCCCGTACGATGAGTCCGACTGGGCCCGGATCGACGCGTTCCTCGAGAAGATGCGACAGGCCGGGATGCGCGCGATCCTCGACCTGTCGGCCTTCCGGAACCATCTCGTGCATCGCGACATCGCGCTCGGCGGCTGGACATCGCTGTGTCGTGACGACATCGGGGTGACGGTCCCGGAGCGTCTCACAGTCGACTTTGCCGGGATCAGCCCGTACCGCGCGACAGCGTACGCCGAGTGGGACCGGTTTCTTGCATTCGTTGCGAACCGGGTCAACTCCGTCAACGGGATCCCGTACCGCCACGATCCGACCATCGCGATCGTGTCGTTCGCCGGCGAGCCGGAGCCGCCCGGTTCACTGCGCTGTGGCAAGGCGCTCGACACGGCTCAGCTGACCGCCTTCTACGCCCATGTGATGCCAGCGTGGAAGGCCCACGACCCACGTCATCTGCTTTCGAACGGCGGCTTCATTCATCTCGACTGGGAAGAGCTCCACGGCAACGCAGCCGGCTCGGGCATCGACTGGCGCGCGATCTTCGCGTTGCCTGAGAACGACATCCCGTCGATTCACACCTACCCCGCCCGAATCGATGCCGGCATCCCGGCTGACTTCCAGTCTCCGAAGATCGGTCCTTTTGTCGCCTCGCTGGGCAAGCCGTGGTTCACCGAGGAGTTCGGCTGGAACCAGGGCGTCGGCGACGCCACCCGAGCAGGCTGGTTCCAATGGCTCTATGACCGTCAGGCCACCTACGGTTCCGCGGGTGCCGCGTTCTGGAACCTTGGGTTTGAATTCGCAGCCGGCACGTTCGACGTCGGCACAGCGACGCCCGCGACCTGGACCACTGTGCAGGTGAACGCGCCGTAGGTCGATGAGCGGCGTCGCCGACCCGGCGGCCCGCCCTGTACCCTCACGCCGTGAGCCGGTTCAGCGCCTGGAGCCTCCTCGCCGTCTTCGGGATCGGCGTCTTCCTCGCGGGCCTCGAGCTGATGATCACGGCCACGGCCCTGCCGTCGATCCTGCTCGACCTGGCCGTGACCGATGAGCTCGGCGAGCCGGCCTTCTCCGAGCTCCGCCACGCGTCGTGGGTCGTCAACGGCTATCTGCTCGCCTACGTCATCGCGATGCCGCTGGCCGGCCGCCTCGCCGACGTGTGGGGCGCCCGCCGCCTCTTCCTCGGCGCGCTCGTCCTGTTCATCGTCGGCTCGCTCGTGGCGGGCCGCGGCCAGAACCTCGACGAGCTGATCGTGGGGCGGGTGATCCAGGGGATCGGCGGCGGGATCCTCGTGCCGGTCGGGACGGCCGCGGCATCGCACCTGTTCGAGGGCCACGACCGGCCCCGCGCCCTCGGGATCATCGGCGGGCTGACGTTCCTCGGGATGGCCGCAGGACCGTTCCTGGGGGCCGCGCTCCTCGGCAGCCTCGACATCGCGGGCGGCCTCGAGCGCCTCGGGATCAGGTCCGGAACCGCTCTCCACGATGCCCTCGCCCCCGCCTGGCGCTGGGTGTTCTACGTCAACGTCCCGATCGGGATCGCCGCCCTGTTGATCGCCTGGGCGGCCTCGCACGGCTGGGAGACGCCACGCCGGCGCTCCGGGGTGGACATCGTCGGCGCCATCGTGTGGTCGCTGGCCCTCGCCGCCGCCCTCGGCGCGGTCACGCTGATCGGGGTCAGCGATCTCGGCGGGCCGGACCCGCTCGCCGTGGGCGCCGGCCTCGCCGTCCTGGCGATCGCGGCCACGCTCGTCACCGTGGTCCGCGGCCTGCGCCGGCCCGAGCCATTCCTCGATCCGCGCCTCTTCGCGAGCGTCGCCTTCAGCTCGGCCGCCCTCGTCTCGCTCCTCACCGGCTTCGCGTTCGCGACCGCGATCATCGGCGGCACCGTCTTCGTCGATCGCGTCCTGTACGGAGGCCCGGACCAGCAGCGATTCGCCCTCGGCGCCCTGGCGGGGGCGACCGCCATCGGAGCGCTCCTGTCGGGGTTCGCGGTCCGCGTCCTGTCGCTCCGGATCGTGACCCTCGTCGGCCTGCTTCTCAGCGCGGCGATGCTTGCGCTCATGGCCCAGTGGACGCCGGCCGTCCCGATCGAGACCGTCGCCCTCGTGCTCGGCGGGTTCGGGTTCGGCTTCGGGCTGACCGTGACCCCGCGCAGCACGGCCGCGGTCGAGAGCGCCGGGCGGGCGTCGTTCGGGATGGCCAGCGCGATCGTGACCGTCGCCCGGATGATCGGGATGGCGATCGGGGTCGCGGTCCTGACGGCGTACGGCTCGACGACGATCGACCACCTCTACGCCGACCTGTTCTCGGCCGCCAATCCGGAGGGTTGGCGGGACGTGATCCCGGCCGAGCTGCGTGATCGACCGCTCCGCGACGGGCTCGTCGTCAACGCCCTCGAGGCGTGGGCGGCGCGTGAGGCGTCGGGCATTCTCGTCGGGATGTTCCTCGTGGCCGGGATCGTGACCGTGATCGCCATCCCGCCGGGCCTCGCGCTCGGCGGCCGGGCGCGTAGACTCACCGCCGAGCGGACCG
>JANLYK010000045.1:0-4109 GCA_031365595.1 Chloroflexota bacterium
GGGCGGTCGGTGTCGCGCTCGAGCAGGCCGAGATGGAGCTCCGGGCCGGCGAGGGTCACGACCCGCCCGACCGTCGAGCGACGGCCGGCGCCCGCGCGGCCGATCCGCAGCCGGTGGAGCTCGCCGAGATAGCGGATCGACGCCCCGTCCCGAAGCCCGCCCCGGGCACGCAGCTCGGCGCGCTCATGGGCCTGGCGATCGAGATGCCGCCGGATCCACTGCTCGCGCTCGCGCAGGAACTCGTCGATCAGCCGTTCCGGGTGGGCCCAGCCGCGGCGAGTCGCGAGCGGAATCGTTACGACGAGGCCGTGCTCGGGGTCGATCGTGATCCGCAGCCGGCGCGACCGGGCGGATCGGCGGAGGACGTACGGCGGGGGCGCCATCGAGCCCAACACTAGCCCGTTCCGGCCTCGTCGTGCATCTACCCTTCGACAAGGCGCCGAACCCGGCGCCCGGGACCGAGGGACCCATGACCGTCGAGGCGCTCCGTCGTCGCCGACCGCAGACGCTGGCCGACCTGCTCGACGCCCATGGGCGTGAGATCCAGGCGGTCGCGTACCTGATCCTGCGCGATCGGGCAGCGGCCGAGGATGTCACGATCGAGACCCTCCTGACCGCGTTCGAGAAGGGCGGCTCGATCCGCGACGAGGCCGCCCTGCGGCCGTGGCTCCTCCGGGTGGCGACCAACCAGGCTTTGGCGATCCGCCGGCGCGGGTCCCGGCTCGTCGGCCTCGAGAGCGTCCCCGATCGGATCGCTCCCGGCGATCTCGGCCGGGACGCGGCCACGGGCCTGTCGCTCCTCGCGGGGGTCGACGACCTGCCGCCGGCGATGCGCGCCGCGGTCGTCCTCCGCTACTACAGCGATCTCACGGTCGAGCAGGTCGCGGCGGCCCTCGGCAAGAGTCCGAACACGATCAAGGCCCAGCTCCAGACCGCGCTCGATCGGTTGCGCCGATCGCTCGCCGATCCCGCCACCCCGACGGCCACGGAGGCCCGCCATGCATGACCAGACCCTCGAGCAGCGGCTCCGAATCGCCCTCCAGTCCGAAGGCGACCCGCTTCCCCTGACGATCACCGCCGCCGAGCTGGAGCGCCGCCTCGCCCTCCGCCACCGTGGCGGCTTGAGCCGCTTCGCCAGCATCGGGCTGGCGGCCGCGATCGGCATCGCGTTGATCGGTCTGGCCGGTGTCGCCGGAGGCTGGTTCGACCAGCGTCCGATCGGCCCGGCGCCGCTCCCGAGCTCGCCCGCTCCAACCGTTGCGCCGACCATCGGGCCTTCGTCGTTGCCGTCAGGCGTGTTCCCGGATCGCCTGCCCAGCCTCGACGAGGTTCTCGCGCCCCTGGACCCGGCGCGGATCGTCCGCGCCCAGGCCGTCGGCCCGGCAGAGGGACCCTCCGGAAGGCACCCATCGCGCGAGGAGATCGGCCCGATGGCGGTCGGCTTCGCCCCGATCACGACCGCGGGCTCGTACCGGCTCTACACCGCGTGCATCGGCTCGGCCGGACTCAACGTCGTCGTGATGAGCGATCAGGCGACGGAGCCGCGCGAGGTCATCCCGATCACGTGCAACGGAGCGACCACGGCGCGCGACGTCGGCCTCGAAGCGGGCGACCGACTGGCCCTCCGATCGACATCGTGGCTGAGCTGGCGGCTCGTGCTCGAATCGCCCGAGCGGGGTCCCAGGCCGTCCGTCGACATCTCGCCGCCGAACGAGATTCCGCCGGGCGAGGTCCCGCTCATTTCGAACCAGGACCAGCCGGGCGGCCCGCCGGCCGACATCCGCAGGCCGCTCCCGATCGGCGACGTCCCGGGCCGCGGCCGCTACACCGTCCAGGTGTCCTGTACCGGCCCGTCGCCCCTGCGCTACACGTTCGGGAACATCATCCGCGACACGGGCACGTCCGATGACGGGACCATCGACGTGTTCTCGGAGACCGCCGTCGAGTGCGACGGGGTCAGTCACGCCGACACCATCGGGATCGCGGCGCCATCGGGAGCACAGGTCTTCGTGACCGTCGCCGACGGGACGCGATGGTTCGCGACCGTCAGCGCAGACGCGCCGCCGATCGACCTCGCGCCCGGTGACAGCCAGTGGCAGATGGTCATCGGCAGCGGGCCCGACCTCGACTACGACGGGCAGGAGGTGGGGTTGTCGGGCCTCACGAGTTCCGCGGCCAACACCGAGATCCGGGTCGTCGTGACCTGCCTGGGCGGCGGCTACATCGACATCACGGTCCAGGACCCCACGGTCGAGAATCCGCCGACGCTCGGATCGTTCCGGGCCGAGTGCCGGGCCGACGCGCCGTCCACGACGTCCCAGATCGTCCAGATCCGGTCCCAGGCGTTCGTTGTCGTCCACGACCCGAGCGCCAAGATGTGGAAGGCGATCACGGTCCAGGAGCGAGTGGCGGCCAGCCCGGCCCCCTGATCGTCAGCTCGCGGCAGCCTCGGACCCGGCGCCGGACCCGGCGCCATCGGCCGCGGCGATGACCCCGATCGAGACGCGGAAGCCGGCCCGCCGCTGGAGCGGCGTCATCATCGTGGACTGGCCCACCGGCCCGTCGCCAGGAAAAACCTTGACCCACTCTTCGTTGAACAGGTCGAACTCGGTCGGGTCGCGGAGCGACCAGTTGACCCAGACGACCTTCTCGAGCGAGGTCCCGGTCTCTTCCAGCTTTGCCTTCAGATTCGCGATGCATTGCTTCGCCTGGCCCTTGATCGTGCTCCCCACGAGCTGCCCGCTGTCGGGATCGATCGGCCCGATCGAGGAGATGTAGACCATCCCGCCGGCCTGCACGGCCTTGCCGTAGCCGAGCGGCAGGATCGGCGCCACGGGTCCGGCGCTCGAGTCGCCCGCTCCCCAGCGGCCCTTCGTTGCGCTGATCCGGGTCGGCTTGGCCTTGTCCTCGGGCGGGATCCCGAAGTCTCCGGGCGGCAGGGTGATGCCCGCCTTGCGGAACTGGTCCATGAAGGTCGGCCGGACGCCGGTCGGCTTCAGCTCCCCGATGATCTTTCCGTCTCGGAAATCGGTCTGTTCGAAGGCGAAGATGTCCTGCGTGAGGATGTCGTCGTCCTCGATCCCGTAGATCTCGGTGATGTTGACAACCTTGCGGCTGCCGTCCTTGAGCCGCGTCGTGTGGACGATCAGGTCGACCGCCGACGCGATCTGCTCGCGGATCGCCCGGAGCGGCAGCTCGTAGCCGGTCATCAGGACCATCGTCTCGAGCCGACGGAGCATGTCGTTCGGGGTGTTCGCGTGCCCGGTCGAGAGCGAACCGTCGTGGCCGGTCGTCATTGCCTGGAGCATGTCGAGGGCCTCGCCGGACCGGCACTCGCCGACGATGATCCGGTCCGGGCGCATGTGCATCGCGTTCTTCAGCAGGTGGCGGATCGTGATCTCGCCTTCGCCCTCCAGGTTCGGCGGTCGCGACTCGAGCGTGATCACGTGATCCTGGCGAAGCTGGAGCTCGGCAGCGTCCTCGATCGTGACGATCCGCTCGTCGTTCGGGATGAACGACGACAGGACATTCAGGAACGTCGTCTTGCCGGAGCCCGTGCCGCCCGAGACGAACACGTTCAGGCGGGCCTCGATGCAAACGCGCAGAAACTCGAACATCTCCGGCGTCGAGGTCCCGAAGCGAATCAGGTCGTCGACGGTGTACGGGGTGTGCGAGAACTTCCGGACCGTGATGACCGGACCGACCAGTGAGAGCGGCTCGACGATCGCATTGACGCGCGAGCCGTCGGGCAGGCGGGCGTCCACGCGCGGGCTCATCTCGTCGATCCGCCGGCCCATCGGGGTGATGATCCGGTCGATGATCCGCCGGACGTGCTCGTCGTTGAGGAACGAACTCTCGATCCGCTCGATCTTGCCGGCCCGCTCGATGTACACGTGGTGCGGGCCGTTGACCATGACCTCGGTGATCGTCTCGTCGGCCAGGAGCGGCTCGAGCGGACCGAATCCCGTCACGTCGTTGGCAAGCTGGTCGACGAGCCTGGTTCGTTCCTCGCGGGTCACCGCGTAGCCGTTCACGGAGACCGTGCGGTCGACGATCGCCGCCACCTTGTCGTGGACGTTCGTCACCTTCTCGTCGAGCAGCGTGTCGAA
>JANLYK010000060.1:0-5120 GCA_031365595.1 Chloroflexota bacterium
CCAGGCCGGCGACCCGGTCCGGCCAGCCTGCCGCGACGGCCATGGCCACGTATCCCCCGAGCGATAGACCGACGAGGATCGCCCGGCCGCCTTCGGTCTCGCGCTCGATCAGAGCCGCCACGCCCCGGGCAGCGGCGTCCAACGTGAACGGGTCGGCCTCGGCCGCACCGTGGCCGGGCAGGTCCGGGGCGAGGCAGCGGAACTCCCCGCCGAGCGCCGCAACCTGGGTCGCCCACGAGGCGCCCGTCAGGCGCGTCCCGTGCAGAAAGACGATCGTCGGGCGAGAGTCCGCCATCAAAGCTCAGGCGGTCGAGAGGGTGGTCGAGCGCAAGGCGCCGGCGAGCACACGAGCGGGCGCGCGCAGGCGGCAACGCGGCGATCAGCCGCCTTGTCGTCGAGCGGCTCGAGATCGCCGCGCAGCCCGCGCCGGACCACGCCATGGTCGTCGACGAGGAGCACCCGGATCGGCCAGCCTCCGCCCCCATCGGTCATCGAACCACCTCCCTCAACCCTGGTCCTCGCCCATCGTGGCGGATCGGGATCAGCCGCGCTCGACCGACGGGACGGCCGCCGGTTCGATGACCTCCTCGGTCGGGCTGCCCCGCTGGATGAGCAGTGCCGCGCCCAGGATCGCAACCCCACCGAGCGCCTGGATCGGGAGGAGCGACTCACGCAGGAGGATCGCCGCGAGGGTCACGCCGACGACCGGCTCGAACAACATCAAGATTCCGGCGCGCGTCCCGCCGATCGCCCGGATCCCGACCAGGAAGAGGACCGACGGGATGCCGGCGGCCGCGACCCCGGTGAATGCCGCGATGAGCAACGCCCGCGGCTCGTGGAGCGGGAGATCCAGTGGGTCGCCCGCGATCAGCGCAAGAAGCGCGGTGGCCCCAGCCGCGAAGAGCAGGACCCAGGCCATCGCCTGCTCGGCCGGGACGATCGCGAAGCGGCCCCGACTGACGGTCACGAAGATCGTCTGCCAGACGCCGGCGATGAATCCGAGG
This sequence comes from Chloroflexota bacterium, assembly GCA_031365595.1. Taxonomy (GTDB): domain Bacteria; phylum Chloroflexota; class Limnocylindria; order Limnocylindrales; family CSP1-4; genus CF-46. Next base: position 1,005 of record JANLYK010000060.1, read on the forward strand.
AGCAGGCCGAGGGGCTGGATCGCGACGGGCGCGCCGCCGCTGCCGGACCCACCGGCCACGACCAGGCCCATGCCGCCGACCGCCAGGGCGAGCGCCAGCCAGCGGGTCGCGTCGAGGCGCTCGTGGCCGAGCAGCACGGCGATGACGGCGACAAGCGCCGGGTAGGTATAGAACGCGAGCAGGGCGAGCGCCACGGTCGTGACGTCGAAGGCGAAGAACATCGCGACATTCAGCCCGAACCCGGCGATCGCGATCACGAGCAGGCCGAGTCCGTCGCCGCGGGGCAGGCGGAGCGGGTTGATCAGTGTTTGGCCGCGTCGAGCGCTGATCGCCACGACGACCGCGATGAATGCGAACCCGAACAGCGCCCGCCAGGCGACGAAGCTCAGGGGTACGAACCCGGCGTCGTAGGCGAATCGGGCGAGCGGCCCGAGCATTCCGAATCCGCTGGCCGCAAGCACGACCACGATCGAGCCGAGGAGGATGGGTCGATCGCGCACCGACGCAATGGTACGGGTCGCCCGCGAGGCGTCGCCTGGGGGCCGCGGGCGATCAGCCGGGAACGGTCGTCCCGGTCGAGGGGTCCGACACGCCACCCGGGTCAGCGTCGGCCTCACCGTCCGACGGCGCGGCGACCCGCTCGCGGCGCACGCCCCGGACGGCAATTGACGTGAACGGGACGCGGATCTGGCGGAACGTCTCGATCGACACGAGGAAGCCCGCGAACAGGAACACGACGCCGAGGAACTTGCCGAGCTGGAAGAGCTCGGTCGAGCCGAACCGGTTGAGCGAGTCCGTGATCGTCGGGATGAACGCGCCGACCGCGATCAGGAGCGTGGCCGGCACCCGGCTATGGATCCGCCCACGGACCATTGCCCGGAGTGCGCCCGGCAGCGACGCCGCGAGGTTGATGAGGATCGCGACCGGCGCGATCAGCAGGTTGAACAGGAACTGGTCGCCCGGCTGGGTCGGATCGAGCGAATACGGCAGGATCCGTCGCTTGGGCATGAAGACGTAGGCCGAGAACACGGCCCCGAGCACCAGCGCGAACGCGCCGGTGATGTTCATGAACGGGGTGAGGAGGCGGAGGCTGCCCGGGAACAGGTCGGCCTTGGGCACGCCGGTGACCGCGTCGACGACATAGCCGGGCGCTTCGAGACGGGTCGTCGCCATCAGGACGATCGACAGGACCGTCGCACCGACGACCGCGACGGCCGCCAGGCGCGGCCAACGATCGTTGGCGAAGTACGTCTCGACCGACACCGCGAGGGCGAGAAGCCCCGCGCCGATGAAGTACAGGAGCGGCAGGCTGCCCGCTCCGGCGTACTCGGGCTTGTTGCGGACCAGGAAGGTGAACAGGCCGGCCAGGAACAGGCACAGCGCGAAGGAATATCCGAAGCGCGTCCGGCCCAGGAGGAAGGCCGTCCCGAGACCCAGCCAGCCGGCGGTCCAGACGGCGCCGGTCAGGTACCACGCCCGGTACAACGGCTCATTCCACGTTCCGCCGAACGAGGCCAGCGCCTCGGCTCCGGCGCCGATCCCGTAGAAGAGCATACCGACGGCCCAGACGAGCTGGAAGGCCTGCCGGCGCTCGCGCCACTGGTCGAGGAGGGCAACCGCGAAGACGAGGGCAAGGAGCGCGGTCGCGGCGGGCAGCCAGGGCGCAGGCATCGGCATCTCGATCAGACCGGCCGGCGGATCTGGGCGGCGTCGGGCTGGACGCTCGTCGCCGGTCCGGTGGACGTTGCCGCAACCGGATATGACGAGACGAGCCGGATCAGGAGCCGATCGAGCAGGGTCGACGAGCTGTCGTAGATCGCGGTGAGCCGTTCCGGATCAAGCGACCGGCGCCGGGCGATCGCGCCGAGCTCGGCGAGGAACGGACGGCGCGACGCGACGAACAGCGAGACTGCATCCGCCGGACCGATGCCCGAGGCGACGAGCTGCCGGGTCATCTCGTCGGTGACGGCGATCGCCTGCTGCTCGGCGTGCTCGCGGGCGGCGTCGTCGGTGGCGTCGAGGTGCTCCAGGAGGGCGGCGACGAGGCGCCGCCCGCTGTCCCGGAAGGAGTCGCGGTCGGCCGACGGGATCGCATCGCGGACCTCGCCGCCGGGCGTGCCCTGCGAGTAGCCGCGCCGATACGCACGCGACAGGCGGTCGGTCGTGGCGCCGAGGGTGGCCAGCCGGAGCGTCGCGTCGTGGCGGCGCGCCTCGAGGATCCGCTCGACCGTGGCCCGATGGAAGCGGCGGTGGCCGCCGGCCGTCGTGAACGCATCGATCCGGCCCTCGTCGGCCCAGCGCCGGAGCGTGTCCGGGTCGACGCCGAGGAGCCGGCTGGCGGGCCCCAGCGACAGGGGCCGAGCGGCGGCGGCGCGGCCGGATGGGGAGGCAACGGGCACGGCAGGGCGCATCCTTGCGACGAAATGTGGGTAAATCTGGGTCTAGGCCGCGGGCCCGACAGGCGGATTATGCGGACCGCTGGAGCAGGCCGTCAACCATCCGCGCGCGGACGCCCGTCAGGCCGGCACGAACTCGTGATCGTCGCGGTGGATCCCGTCGCAGACCCCCCAGCGGACGGACGATCCGTCGGCGTTCGGGATCGGGACGGGACGCATGATCTCGCGGACCCGGCCCTTTCGGCAGAACAGGAAGTCGCGCTTCCCGAGCCAGCTCCGAACGCACCCTTCGTCGGAATGGAATTCGAACGGGCCAGGGTTGATCGCGAGCGTATCGGTCCACGGCGCGGCGACCTCGGTCGCGACGCTGTCGAGCAGGTTGATCCGCCACGGCGTGCCGTCGATCACCTCGAGACAGCCGTCGCAGCGCCGGGCGACGTTGTCCTGGACGACGGTCGGGATCCGGATCCCCATGATCTCCATCGGCGCGATGGTAGCAGGGGTCACGCGGCGGTCGGCAGGCGCCGATCGAGCTCAGGATCCGGTGGTGCCCCCAAGGGGTCTCTGGCACCCTCCCGCCGTCCGACGATGACCCGCTGGCCTGGTCGCCTGACCGCATGCGCCCCATCGGGCTCTGGTGACGACGTGGAAGGCCGCCGGGCGGTCTCGCACGCGCTCTGCCGGGGAATGTGGCTATTGCGCGCCCGACAGGTGTGGGACGCGCGATTACAACCTACAGCATGCCGATCGAGGGCCGCCACGAGTGGCTCGCCGCGGCGGCGAGGCATCGCGCATGAGGGACGGATATCGGCGCGGCGCACTCGCTTCCCGACCCGCGACTCTGCGCCAACAGAACGTCCTCGCCGCCTACGTCGCCGCCGGCGGATCCGTGCCGGACGCGGCCGACCTCGTGGGCATTCGGCCGAGCACTGTGAAACGTCACCTCGCCGACCTGCGTGCGCGGTCGGGCCTCACCACCGAGCAGCTGACCTATGCCGGACGAGCCGCCGGATGGCTCTGCGTACCAAGCTTGGAGCCTCCGTGAAACCCGCAGCGCCAGAACGGGCGCAAGTCAGGCGGTCCTGACCTTATCGAGACGCCCGATGGACCACGAGTTCGATGAGGTCGAAAGTGCCGTGCCGTTACTTGTAGGCGATGCCGGCGCTGGCGGGCCCAGCGAGAGGAAGGATCTCGACCGAGCGGAACCCCACGTCGGTGCACCAAGCACGGAAGTCGGCACCTGTGTAATCGAAGGCATCGCCGAACTCGATCAACATGTTCAGCGACATCATCAACCCGAACACGTTCTCGCGGCGCTCGTCGTCGATCAAATTCTCGATGACGATGAAGGCACCATCGGGGGGCAGGGCATCGTAGGCCGCCCGGATCAGCTGGAGCTTCCGCTCGAGGTTCCAGTCATGCAGGATCAGGCTCATCGTGATCACGTCGGCCTTGGGTAGCGGGTCGGCGAAAAAGTCGCCTGCGGCCGTCCTTACCCGGTCGCCCATGCCCGCCTGTTCGATCGAACGAGCCGCGATCGGCTCCACGATCGGAAGGTCCAACGACGTGCACTGCAGGTGGGGATGGCGCTGTGTGAGGACGAGCGACAGTGCGCCCGTGGCACCACCGACGTCGCAGAGGCTCTCATAGCGAGAAAAGTCGAACGTGTTCGCCAGGGCGTGGAAGTTGCCCATCGAGATGCCGACCATTGCCTGCATGA
>JANLYK010000579.1:0-4861 GCA_031365595.1 Chloroflexota bacterium
GAGGCCGAAGTACGTGCTCTCGATCAGGTCCGGGCCGGCTCGTCCGGTCCTGCGGCCGCGTCGCGATGGAGGGCGTCGTGGGTCTCCTTAATGCGCTGATCCCACGCGTCCGAGCGCCAGCCGCCCGGGCCGCCTGGACCGCCCGCGCCGGCGGACCCGCCCGGCCCCTTCGGACCCCAGGCGCCGTGACCGCCCGGTCCCCAGCCGCGCCGCCCACCGCCGAACGCGGCCCGGACCAGGCCGATCAGCAGGAACAGGACCAGCAGGCCACCGAGGAAGCCGAAGAAGCCGAAGCCGTGGCCGGCGCCCCAGCCGTAGGCATACCCGACGTACGGGGCCACGGGGTAGCCGCCAGGGGTCACGACGACCTGGCCGGATTGGACGAGACCGGCAGTGACGCCGGCGTTGTAGGCATTGACGCCGAGGCTGATGGCGCCGCCGACGAGGACGAGCGCGAGGAGAATCCGGGCGATGCTTCGACCGTTCATGGGGCTGGGTACTCCGTGGTTGGAAGGTGGATGTCGAGGTTCATCCTCGGTGACCGATGTGGGGCAAATGTGAAGACGCGACGGAGGTTCCTGGGAGGTTCGGCACGGCCCTCGGGCGGCGCAGCGCCCGCCTGATGGTCAGCCTGGACCGACGGGCGAGGTCGATGTGGTCCATCCGGGGGATGACGCAACGGACATCCCGGGCGATACTGTCGAGGCGAGGTTCACCAACCACACGGAAGGCCAATCGCAGACGCCGCCCCCAGGCAGACCTACCGCCCCAGCGGTTCCGCCGGCGCAGCTCGCTCCGCAACCTTGCCCGTCTCACCCGTCGTTCACGCGGGTCCGACCCTTCCTGTCTGCCTGCCGGTGTCGACCACCGTCGTCGCGTCCAGCCGCGACGTCCGGCAGACAGGAGGCACGAGTCTTGCTTCGTTCCACGATCGGCGCCCATGCGGCGTCCACCCGAACCCATCCAGCCCGCCGCCCGCTCGCCGGCCTGGTCCTCGCGGCAGCGGTCCTCGCCGGCCTCGCCGGGGCGCCCGGCGCGGCTGCCTCGACCAGCGTCAGCGGACCGACCGGCTCCACCGTCGCGCGGACGACGACCGTCATCGACAAGCCGTGGTACACCGTCGAGCGCTTCTACTTCGGCCTCGTGAACTGCACGCGCACGGGTGGCTGGGTGCTCAGCGACGGGACCTGCCGCGGCTATGGCAGCGGTCGCTACAGCGCCTACGTGACGCCACTCACGTACTCGTACGGGTTGTCGGACAAGGTGTCACGACCGTACGCGAAGCTGCTCGCGGTGAAGAACCTGTGCTCGCACTTCATCGGCGGGTCCCCGGGTGATCGCCTGCGCCGCGTCGGCTACTACCGCTACACCTGGGGCGAGAACATCGGCTGCCGCGACGGGTACGTGTCGGCCAAGGCCGCCGTCCTTGCATCGCACTTGAAGTTCCAGGCCGAGAAGTCGACCGGCGGCGGCCACTGGAAGAACATCAAGAATGCGAAGTTCAAGACGCTCGGAATCGGCGTCTGGCGGTACGGAACCCGCACCCGCCTCGTCACCGACTTCTACGGCTGATATCCGCGCCGGGCGGCGCGGCCGAGTTCAGCCGAGGGCGAGGGCTCGACGGCCGAGCTCGTAGGCGGTCGCGTGGTCGCCGGACTCGGCGGCCAACTCGCTGCGCTCGGTCAGGACCTGCCGGAGACGGGCGACAGGACCGTCCATCGCCACGGCCTCGGCCCGCTCGAGGGCGGCGGTGGCGCCAGTCGCATCGCCCCGCCGCCGAGCGGCCCGGGCCGCGGTCAGCAGGGCATCGACGAGTGCCTTGTCGTTTCCGGCCGCCGAGGCGAGCTCGATGGCCGTCGTCGCGAGGCGGGTCGCGCCCTCGAGGTCGTCCCGGGCGAGCGCGATCCTCGCCTCGGTGTCGCCGAGGTGGGCCAGCCAGAACCGGTCGTCGTCTTGTTCCATCTGGCGCCGGGCCTCGCCGGCATGTCGAGACGCCTCATCGAGGCTGCCCAGTCCGAGATAGGTCATGGCCAGCTCGTTCTCGATCGAGGCCACCTCGGCCCGAGCGTCGACTGCCCGGAACAAGGCGAGGCTCTCGATCCCGGTCCGGACCGCGCCCTCGAGGTCGCCGCTCGTCCGATAGGACTGCGCCAGCGTGAACAGGAGAGTCGCCCGACGCCGATCGTCGAGGTCAGCTCCGAGCCGGCGCGCCTCCTCTAGGAGCCCGATGGCGGCTCCACTGTCGCCGCTGTGGGCCACGACGCCGGCGAGCGCGATCAGCGCGCGCACCCGTTGATCAGGGTCGTCGCCCGCGGTCATGCCGTGGCCGAGCAGTTCCTCGAGCAGAGTCCGCGCACGCGATGAGTCGCCACCGGCATGGTGTCCGGCCGCCAGCCAATAGGTCGCCCGATCGGCCTCCGCCCGGCGGTTGGCCGTGGTCAGGAGCTCGCGTGCCTCCGAGGCGTACCCGATGGCGTCGACCGCCCGTCCGAGGCGGTAGGCCGCTTCGGCCAGACCGAGGAGGCACAGTCCGCGGCCGACACCGGCCGAATCTGCGTCGAGGATCGCGGTGAATCGATCGGACGCGGCCTGCCAATCGCCGGATGCGAGGCGAAGCTCGGCGTCGAGGCGCTGCCAATGGCTGTCCTCGTCGGCGAGGAACGCGCCAGGCACCGTTCCGAGCCGCCGGGCGAGGAAGCGCAAGGCGGCCAGGGAGGGCTTGATCAGGCCGTTCTCGAGGGCACTGATATAGGCCTTCGTGTAGCGCGGTTCGGCCAGCTCGCGCTGGGTGAGTCGGGCACGGGTCCGGGCCGCCTTGAGGCGAGTCCCGACCTGGCGTGCGAGGTCAAGATCCTCGACGGCGAGGCTCGGTCTGTTGCGGGTGGTCGTCCTGGTCGGCATGACTCGCATCATACGCCCGGCGTACAACCCGGAGTTGACCCTCGAGCGCACGTCACGCCGGGACCATCGTCACCTTCGCTGGGTTGTAAATACTTGCACAACGCGCAGATCCGCATACCATGGGGCGTGCATCCTCGCGCCGAGGGCCCGGCGGAACAGGAGCACCCAACGTGCGTTTCCATCGAGCCCGTTCCCTCGCGATTTCGACCATCCTCGCCGCGACCGTCCTGTTGGCGTCGGTCCTCACAGTTCTTGCCGACGGCGGCCCTGTGCCATTTCCCAAGTGAGCCCGAGGTATCGCAACTGATGTCTTGACCAAGTGAGCCGTCCCGCCCTGACGACAGGGACTCCACCCCCACGCTGAATGCCGGGACCCGCGGCACGAGGAACGTCCCGAACGTCCGGTCGTCGGGGCGGGGCGGCAGGCGGATCCTTCAGGTCGGATCCGAGGTTCCGGAGTCGGTCGGCCCGGACGGGGGGCGGGCCGAACCGGCATCGAGGCGCCGACGGCGCCGGGCGATGAGCGGCCGGGCAGCGTCGATGAACGCGTGCGCTCGCTCCAGCGAGCGCGAATCGAAGAACATGCTGACCGCTTCCTGACTGCCCGTCGTCGAGACGGCAATCCGGCCGGATGGGGCGCTGCCGAGCTCCAGGCGGATCAACCGAATGGTTGGGAGCGGGAACGACTGGATTCCCGTTCTCGGGCGACGCTCGCCTCCGTCGCGGGCCACGATCACGCGCTCGTTCGTCAGGAACATCACCGCGCCGATCCCACGCATGACGAGGACGAGTTCCTCCTTGGCGGCCAGGTCCGGCGTCTCCTGCTCGTCCGACGGGGCGCGGACCGCTGGCCGGCCGCCTGATCGCGTCCGTTCGGTGGCTCGCGGGGCGGGCCGATCTGGCAGGTCGCGGTTCCTCCAGGCTGTCGTTGCGGTGGCGTTCCCGGCGGCCGGACACCACGCGATGTCTCGGCGAACAATACTTGACTCATCGATCCAGCGCGCGTGGGACCGATGGGGTCGATGTCACCGGCATGGGGGCCGGATCGTCGGCGTCGAGGCGCTGCTCAGCTGACGCGCAGGCGGACGTCCGCACCGGGATTGCCGCGCCGGGTCAGCTCGGCGGCGAGGCCTTCGAGGTCGTCGGCCGGGATGTAGATCGCCGGGACCTTGAAGCCGCTCCAGGGAGCCGGCCCGTGGAAGTCGATCCGGACGCCGCCGTGGTGGCTGCCCCCGAACGTCAGGTCGCGGTGGCGGATGCTCATCCGGATCCCGATCGCGGTGATCCAGCGGAACGGGCCCTCGATCCGCCAGCTCGCGACGTTGGCCATCGGTGTATGGAAATGTGCCCAGCCGAAGATGACGTCCAGCTCGCCGTCGGGTCCGTCGCCGAGGGTCACGCGCGCCTCGGCGGGCTTGACGCCGAAGAACAGGCGCAGGAGAAGTCGCGAGCGGCGACCGACGCGGATCGGAAAGATGGTGGGGAGCATGGCCGGAGGGTAGCCCAGATCGGCCGATCGGCCGCGCGCGACAGCCTGGGGCGAACGTCCGAGAATGATCGCCATGGAGACCTTCGATCGGATCGATCGCCGGATCACCGAGCTCATGGCCCGCTCCGGCGTCCCGCTCCTGCGGATCGCCCTCGGGATCGTGTTCCTGTGGTTCGGCGCCCTGAAGCTGGTTCCCGGGCTGAGCCCGGCCGAGAGCCTCGCCGCTCGGACGATCGAGGTCCTCAGCTTCGGGGTCGTGCCGGCATCGGTGGCGGTGCCGGCTCTCGCGATCTGGGAGTGCGTGATCGGCCTGGGTTTGCTGACGGGGATCGCGATGCGAGCGACGCTGCTGCTCCTGTTCGTCCAGATGCTCGGGACGCTGACGCCGCTCGTGATCTTCCCGGCCGAGACGTTCCTGCGCTTCCCCTACGCGCCGACCCTCGAGGGCCAGTACATCATCAAGAACGCGGT
>JANLYK010000624.1:0-10197 GCA_031365595.1 Chloroflexota bacterium
GACCCGCCCCGGCCGTCACCGACAACGCCGGACGAGGACGCGTCGGCCTCGCCCCGGGCCTCGACGTCCAACGGGCCCGGCGCGGCACTGCGCTACGTCGCGCTCGGCGATAGCTACACGATCGGGACCGCGACGCGGATCGAGCCGAGCGTTGGCCGGACCAGCTCGTCGCCGCGCTGGCCGTTCCCACGCCCGCCCTCGAGGTGGTCGCGAATCTTGGCGTCGACGGGTTCACGTCGCGCGAGGTGATCGAGGTCGAGCTCCCACAGCTCGCCGCCCTGGATCCGGCGTTCGCCTCGATCCTGATCGGCGTCAACGATGTGGTCCAGGGCGTGCCGCCCGAGACATATAGGGCGAATGCCGCGGGCATCCTCGACGCGCTGCTGGAGCGCCTCCCGCCGGACCGGATCGTGGCCGTGGCGACTCCCGATTACACGGTCACCCCGCAGGGCGCGAACTACGGCGACCCGCGCGCCCAGGCGGCCGGGATCCGGGCTGTCAACGAGATCCTGCGCGGTCTGGCCGCCGAACGTGGGATCGCGTGGGTCAACATCCACGACATCTCCCTTCGGGCAGCGAACGACCCGTCGCTCGTCGCCGAGGACGGGCTCCACCCGTCCGGCGCCCAGTACACGCTGTGGGTCGAGCGGATCGCGCCGGTCGTGGCGGACGTGCTCGGGCGCTGACCCGCAGGCTGACCCGCGGCCGCCCCACGCACCCGTGACGGGCGATCAGCCGTGGCTGTGGCCCGATCCGCCGGCTGCGCGCGTCGCCCTGCCGTCGGCCCACAGCTCGCGCAGCCGGGCGTCGTCGATCCCGAAGTGGTGAGCGATCTCGTGGAGAAGCGTGTCCTCGATCGCCCGTCGGAGCCGCTCGGGATCCCGGTTGGCCCTGGTCAGCGGACCCCGGAACAACGTGATCTTCGAGGGCAGCGGGACGTTGTCCACGCCGAAGCGCGTCCGGGGCACACCCTGGTACAGCCCGAACAGACCGCGCGCGCCAGTCGATGCCAGCTGCTCGGGATTGGCCTCGTCCTCGATCACGATCGCGACCGAGCCCAGGCGCGAAGCGAAGACCTCGGGCAGGTCGTCGATGACGTCGTCGATGACCTCGTCGAAGTCGATCTCGTCCCGCGACGGGTGGAAAGCGACCGGCAGATCGTCCATCTCGACACGATATCCGCGACATGAGCCTCGCGGAGTCGGCGTATCGTGCGCGCATGGCGACTGGGTGGACGCGACCGATGCCGACGAGGCCGTCCGCCGTCCGGGCTGCGCTGCCGCTCATCGCCGCAGTTCTGGCTGCAATCCCGCTGGTCCTCTCGCGCTTCGACGGCGACGCAGATTTGGACCCGTTCTTCGCGATCCTCGTGATCGCGGCGCTGGTCATCGCGGTCGAGGTGTCCCGGGCGCCGACGAGCCCCGTCGCCCGGATCACGGGGATCCTGCTGACCCTGGCCTGGCTGGGCGCGGCCGCCGCGGCGGCCTTCCTGCTCGTGATGTACCAGACCGCCTGCGGCTGCAGCATGGTCGATCCGTCGTCCCAGCCGCCGCTCCCGACCTACGCGGGCCTGCCGGCGACGACGTTCCATCTCCTTGCGACCTACGGCGGCGGGTTGCTCGTAGCGCTGGCCGTCTTCCTGCCAGACCGCATGACGCAGCGGAAGACATGACGAACGCGTCGCCGGCCGTCCCGAAGCTGGGCCTCATCTTGCCCGAGGGCGAGAACGACATGGACGGGCGGACGGCCCGCTGGGTCGATTACGTGGAGATGGCCCGGACGGCCGAGGCGATGGGCTTCGACTCGCTCTGGTTCGTCGATCATCTGCTCTACGGCGAGGGTCAATCCAGCGCACCGCCGCAGGGCGTGTGGGAGTGCTGGTCCGTCCTGACCGGTCTCGCGGCGGTGACCGAGCGGGTGGAGCTCGCCCCGCTCGTGACCAGCACCGGCTACCGCAACCCGGCACTCCTGGCCAAGCTCGCCGACACCGTGGACGAGATCAGCGGTGGCCGGCTGATCCTCGCCATCGGATCCGGCTACGACGATCCGGAGTACCGGGCCTTCGGGTTCGCCGCCGATCACAAGTACGCGCGGTTCGAGGAAGCGGTCACGATCATCCACGGCCTGTTGCGGACCGGGGCGATCGACTTCGAGGGCACGTACTACTCCGCTCGCGACTGCGAGCTGCGGCCGCGCGGCCCGCGAGGTACCGGCATCCCGTTGATGATCGGCACGATCGGTCCCAAGATGCTCCGCCTGACGGCCCGCTACGCAGACCAGTGGAACACGTGGCTGGCGATGTCACGGAGCGACCCGGCTGCCTTCCCGGCCCACGACGCCCTGGTCGATGCCGCGTGCGCCGACGTGGGTCGGGACCCGGGTACGCTCGAGCGGACGGCCTCGATCATGGTCGACCTGGACGGCCGACGCGCCATCCCGGCCAGCATGGCGCCCGGGACCGCTCAGCCGCTGAGCGGGACTCCGGACGAGATCGCCGAGTCGATCCGGGCGTTCGGGGCGCTCGGGGTCAGCCATCTCCAGATCTACCTGGTCCCGAACTCTGTGGCGGGCATCCGCGCCTTCGAGCACGTCCTTCGCGCCCTCGGTCGCGCCTGACTCGAGTCTGTCTCAGGCGCTCACCGGGTCGGATGACACCAGGTCGGCCAGACAGAGACCGTACAGATCGACGTAGTGATCGACATCGTCCGCCGTGTGGGCGAGCGAGACCGTCGGGCCGAGCCACCAACCCGATTCCCAGACGCCCCGATTCGCCAGCCAGACGCGCATGGTGGCGCGAAGCTGCGGGTGATCGGCGGCCCGCGACTCCGCGCCGTTCCGCGGCGCCGAGTCCGTGAAGAAGTAAGCGGCGTGTGAGCCGAACTGGACGACGGTCCAGGGCAGCCCGAGGGCCTCGATCCTGGCACGCAACCCGTGGGCCATTCGCGCGCCGAGCTCGGCCGTTCGCTCGAACGCTTCCTCGGTCAGGACCTCCACAAGCGCCGCACGCCCCGCCGCCATGGACAGGGCATTCGCGAACAGGGTGCCGCCTGTCGAAACCTGATCGATCGCCTCGCCTGAGACGAGGTGACCGCCGGCCGGAGGGGCGATGTGGGAGGCGATCTCGTCGGTCATGCCGTAGGCGGCGAGCGGCACGCCGGCAGCGATCGACTTGCCGATCGTGAGCATGTCGGGCTCGAGTCCGTACTCGCGAGTCAGGCCGCCATAGGCCGTGACGAGTGAGTGCGTCTCATCGATCGCGAGCAGCGTGCCGGTCGCGCGGGTCAGCCGCCGGAGTGCGTCGTGAAAACCGCCGTCCGGGAGGATGAACCCGGCGTTCGTCATCGCCGGCTCGGCGAGCACCACGGCGACGTCTCGTTCGGCGAGGGCCGCTTCGAGGGCGTCGACATCGTTGAATCCGATGATCCGGGCCTGACCGGTGATCGAGCGAGGGAGCCCGTGCTCTTCCGGTTGGACCTTGCCGTCTTTCAACACGACGAGGGTGGCATCGCCATGGCCGTGGTACTTCCCATCGAACAGCAGCACGATCTCGCGGCCGGTTGCCGCCCTTGCCAGTCGGATGATCTCGGTATTGGCCTGGGTCGCAGACAGGGTGAACTGCCACTTCGGCATCCCGTATCGATCGGCGAGGTGTTCGGCCACGACGATCGAATCCTCACCGGGCATCAGGAACTGGTTGCCGAGGGCCATCCGCCGGCTCACGGCCTCCACGACGGCGTCCGGCGCATGGCCACAGAAGGCGCTCATGTCTGCGATGTACATGTCGAGATACGAGTGCCCGTCGACGTCCGTGATGGTGGCGCCGTGCCCGTGCGTCACGAACACCGGCGGGTGCTCATAGAGGTCGTCCATCCAGGTCACGGGCACGCCCCGCGGCATCGTCCGTCGCGATCGCTCGAGCAGCGCCGTCGACTTCGGGCGTTCGGCCACGAAGCGCACGTTCTCGCGGGCCTCGAGCGCGTCGAGGTGGTCCTGATCGATCACCGCGGGTGCGACCATGAACGAACGGTACCAGCCGGTCGGAATCGCGGACAGGTCGAGGATGACGGGCGCGCTGCCTCGTCCCACCCTGCCGGGCTACCATTGACCCACCCGTGACGACCCTCGCCCCGAACGACTTCACACAGCTCCACCTGTCAAGAGGAGGGAGTTCACGCAGGACCGACGGACTCGTGACGTCACGCTTCCAGAATCCAAGTCGCGATACGGTCCTGATGACGACCGGCCAGGGCACGCTGGCCGATGCCGGCGGCACGTCGCCTGACCCCAACATGAGGCTTGACGGAGGGGACGGGCGCCATCACGGTTGCTTCTCATCGCACCCGAGGGAGAGAACGTGACGAACCCGTCGAACGAGGAGATCGTCCGACGCTATTACCAAGCGCACGCCGCCCATGACTACGACTCGGCCGGCGCCTTGCGCGACCCGGATTGGTTGCGTGAGTGGCCCCAGTCGGGCGAGCGGGTCCGCGGCAGCGCGAACGACCGGGCGATCATGGAGAACTGGCCGGGCGGCCGGCCGAGCGACTTGTCGGTCCGCGTCATCGGAAGCGAGGACCAGTGGGTCGCGACACCCTAGAACACAATCCACCGCGTCGTCGGTAGCGGCGACTTCTGGTTCGCTGATGGGACGAGCGACTACCCCGATGGCTCGACCTGGTTCCTCTCTGTCCTGATCCAACTCCGGGGCGGCAAGGTGTATCGCGAGACCTGGTACTTCGCCCCGCCATTCGAAGCCCCCGCGTGGCGAGCTGCGTGGGTCGAGCGCATGGGGTGACCCAAGGATCGTCCCCCACGTTTTACCAACCGTGAGCTCGTCGACAGAGCCGATCCGGAAGGAATGCACTGTGAGCGACCCGCAGGCGAACAAGCAGACCGCGATCGATTTCTACAAGTTGATGTTCAACGACAACCAGCCGCGAGAGGCCCAGGAGCGATACACCGGCGCGGACTACCGGCAGCACAACCCGGGCGTGGGTGACGGCAAGGACGCATTCATCGACTACTTCGACCGGATGGCTCGCGAATACCCAGGCAAGCGGGTCGATGTGAAACGCGCCATCGCCGAGGACGACTACGTGGTTCTCCACTGCTACCAGCACTGGCCGGGCGACCACGACGATGCGGGCATCGACATCCTCCGGTTCGACGACAACGGCAAGATCGTCGAACACTGGGACGTCCTCCAGGTCCTGCCCGATCCGGCGGATGCGAAGAACGACAACGGGATGTTCTAGGGCGCTCGCGGATCGGGCGACCGCCGCCGCTCCGGCCTGACCCTGACGGACCAGAGCCAGCAGCAACGCCTGAAAGAGACGTGATCGACCGACCTGACGCAGACGTGCCGCGCTTCGAGTGCCTGTGCCATTGACTTCCCTTGACGACCATCGCCCCAAACGATTTCTCGCAGCTCCCTGTCGATAGCTCCGAGTTTGCGCAGGAAGACTTGAACGTTGTGCTGGGAGCTCCTTGCTCACGATGAAATCTCCGGGTCGACCTGAGTCTCTGAGAGGGATCGTGGATTACCCGAATCCCCAGTAACAGGCCCATCCCGCGCGCGTCTCATTGGCGGATCTGCCGACACCGGAATGGGCGGTCGTTGCCCGACGGGGCCCTGGAAGTCGGTGCTGCCTTCCGTCGACGGCTTGGACTTTGTGGAGCCACGCAAGATGAGTCAACGTCACCTCCGGATCGTGTTCATGACCTTGATCGCCGCTGCGACAGCCGGCTGCGGAGGTGGCGCGCCGAGTCCCACACCGAGCCCGACGTCGGGCGCGTCACCGAGTCAGACGCGGCTAGCGCCGAGTTCAAGTGGGCAGGCCATGGCGACGCTCACGCTCATCAACGGCGTGGAGGCCGACGGCCCGGGTACCAGGGTCAGCGATGCCCTCGCCAACGTGGGCGTCGAGCCACAGTTGGTGAACGGCATCGTGCTGAAGGAGGCCGACGGCGCAGTTTGGCTGTGCGAGGTCTTGCTGAAGTCGTCTCCACCGCAGTGCGCGGAGCCGCGGCTGCGGGTCGGGAACCAGCTCCCCGAGGACCAAACCTTTGTCAATAGCGAGGGCCTCCACGAAGCGAATGGCGTCCGCTGGGTGGAGCAGATGCAGCTCTTCGGCGTGGTCCGCCCCTGAGCCAGGGTCGCCAAGGCGCGGTTCGCCGGTAGCTTGGGTCTTCGCGTTATCGAACGCCACCCCGTTGCACGCGAGCTCGGTCAAGCTCGGCAGTCGATGCTGCTGACACGGACACCCCACCGCGCTTTCGCCTGGGTCGGGCGCGGCGTGGCGAGGGGTCACCGACAACGTCCGCAGCCACCGTCCCGGCCCTGCGGCTACCATTGACCCACCCGTGACGACCCTCGCTCCCAACGACTTCACGCACCTCCACGTCCACTCCGAGTTCAGCCTGCTCGACGGGCTGGGGCGGATCACGGACCTCGTCGATTCGGCCGCTGCGCAGGGCTTCGACAGCCTCGCAATCACCGATCACGGCGCCCTCTACGGGGCAGTCGCGTTCTACCAGGCGGCGAAGGCCAAGGGGATCAAGCCGATCATCGGCGTCGAGACCTACGTCGCCCGGCGGTCGATGACCGAGAAGGAGGGCAAGGCCGACGCCCAGCCCTTCCACCTGATCCTGCTCGCCAAGGATCTTGTCGGCTACAGGAACCTGTGCCGGCTCGTCACCGACGCCCACGTCGACGGCTATTACTACAAGCCCCGGATCGACCGCGAGCATCTCGCCAAGTACAGCGAGGGCCTCGTCGGGCTGAGTGCCTGTCTCGGCGGGGAGATCCCGCGAGCGCTCGA
The DNA here is from genome assembly GCA_031365595.1 of Chloroflexota bacterium. GTDB lineage: Bacteria > Chloroflexota > Limnocylindria > Limnocylindrales > CSP1-4 > CF-46. Next base: position 6,822 of record JANLYK010000624.1, read on the forward strand.
GATCGAGGACTGGGCCAGCGCCCGGAGCCTGGCGTCGGAGTACCAGGACATTCTCGGCAGAGGCAACTTCTTCCTCGAGCTCCAGGACCACGGCATGCCCGAGCAGCGGGCCCTCAACGAGAAGCTCCTGCGCCTCGCCCCGGAGACCGGAATCCCGCTCGTCGTGACCAACGACCTCCACTACGTCCACGAGCAGCAGGCCGACGCCCAGGACGTGCTCCTGTGCATCGGGACCGGCAACAACATCGACACGCCGAACCGGATGAAGTTCGCCGGCAACGATTTCTGGTTGAAGCCGGCGGCGCAGATGGCCGCCCTCTTCCCCGATCAGCGCGAGGCGATCCTCAACACCCGCCGGATCGCGGAAATGACCGATATCGAGCTGCCCCTCGGCCAGCTCCGGATCCCGCACTTCCCGGTTCCCGACGGCCACACCGTCGAGACGTGGCTGCGCGAGGAGTGCCAGCGCGGCCTCGCCTTCCGCTACGGGACGGTGACGCCGGTCCTCCAGGAGCGCCTCGACTACGAGCTCGGCGTGATCCTGTCGATGGGCTACGCCGGCTACTTCCTGATCGTCGCCGACTTCGTCCGGTTCGCCCGGAGCCAGGGCATCCAGACGACGTGCCGGGGGAGTGCCCCGGGCTCGATCGTGACCTACACCCTCGGCATCACCCCGGTCGACCCGATCCACTACGGCCTGCCGTTCGAGCGCTTCCTGAACCCCGACCGGGTGACGATGCCCGACATCGACGTCGACTTCGAGGACGAGCGCCGCGACGAGGTCATCAACTACGTCTCGCGCAAGTACGGCTCGGACCACGTCGCCCAGATCATCACGTTCGGGACGATGCTTGCCCGGGCCGCGATCCGCGACGTCGGCCGGGTGCTCGGCCACAGCTACGGCGAAGTCGACCGGATCGCGAAGGCGATCCCCAACCAGCTCGGGATCAAGCTCGACGAGGCGCTCGTGTCCTCGCCGGACCTGAAGAGCCAGGTGGACGGCGACCCGGGGGTCAAGCGGATCATCGACTTCGCCCGCCAGCTCGAGGGCGTCGCCCGCAACGCGTCCACGCACGCCGCCGGTGTCGTGATCTCGCGCGAGCCCCTGACCGACCTGATGCCGCTCCAGAAGGCGACCAACTCCGACGCGCTGATGACCCAGTACGAGATGCACGCGATCGAGACGCTGGGCCTCCTGAAGTTCGACTTCCTGGGCCTCTCGAACCTGACGATCCTGCGCCACGCGGTGGACCTCGTGAAGCAGGAGCGCGGCGTCGCGATCGACCTCGACGACATCCCGCTCGACGACGTGACGACGTTCGCGCTCCTCGCCTCGGGCGAGACGACCGGCATCTTCCAGCTCGAGTCGGCGGGCATGCGCCGCTACATCCGCGAGCTCAAACCGACCTCGGTCTACGACCTCGCGGCCATGGTCGCCCTGTTCCGGCCGGGCCCGATGGACAACATCCCCGCCTACATCCGGCGCAAGCACGGCCAGGAGAAGGTCACCTACCTCCACCCGCTCCTCGAGCCGTACCTGGAGAAGACCTACGGGATCTTCGTCTACCAAGAGGACATCATGTCCGCGGCCGTCGCCCTCGGCGGCTTCACCGGGCCAGAGGCGGACACGCTCGGCTACGCGATCCGGAAGAAGAAGTCGTCCGTTCTCCGGGCCCAGAAGGAGAAGTTCGTCAAGCAGGCCGCGGAGCGCGGGGTCGAGCCGCACACGATCGACGCGGTGTTCAAGGCGTTCGAGCCATTCGAGCGCTACGGCTTCAACAAGGCCCACGCCACCTGCTACGGGCTGATCGCCTATCAGACGGCGTATCTCAAGGCGAACTACACGGTCGAGTACATGACTGCGGTCCTGACCGCCTTCCGCTCGAACGAGGAAAAGGTCGCCGCGGCGATCGCCGAGTGCCGTCGGATGGGGATCGAGATCAAGCTGCCCGACGTTCACCAGTCCGGCGTCGAGTTCACCGTCGAGGGGCCGGCGATCCGGTTCGGCTTGCTGGCGGTGAAGAACGTCGGCCAGAGCGCGATCGAGTCGATCGTGGCGGCGAGGACCGAGGGCGGACCGTTCAAGTCATTGACCGATCTGTGCTCCCGGATCGACCTCCGGCTTGTGAACCGCAAGGTCCTCGAGGCGCTGGCCAAGGTCGGTGCGCTCAATGCGCTCGGGCACCCGGCCCAGGTCCTGCTCGGCCTCGATGACGCGATCAACGCGGGCCAGTCCGCGACGCGCGACCGGCTGAGCGGCCAGACGTCCCTGTTCGATCTCGGCGCCGACGACCCGACCGCGCTCGAGCGACCGCTCCCGTTCGCGACCGAAGTCCCGGTCCGGGAGCGCCTCCGCTGGGAGAAGGAGCTGCTCGGGCTGTACCTCTCCGAGCACCCGATGGGCGAGGTGGCGTCGCAGGTCGGAGCGTTCGTGACGGCGTACAGCAGCGACCTCAAGGACGAATCGCTCGACGGGCAGCGGGTCGTGATCGGCGGGATCGTGACCGGCTTCCGGCGGGTCGTGACGAAGGCCAACGCGACGATGGGGGTGGCGACGCTCGAGGACCTCCAGGGCTCGATCGAGGTCGTCGTCTTCCCGAAGATGTATGAGCAGACGGCCGCGACGTGGACCGAGGGCACGATCCTGTTGGTCGCTGGCCGGATCGACCATCGTGGCGAGGAGGTGTCGCTGCTCGCCGACCTCGCGGTCGACTGGGATGGGGCGCTCGCCCGCGGACCCGAGGCGTTCGGGCGCGAGGTCGCGGCCGGTGGTGGGCGCGGCGGGCGACGGGGTGGCCCGAACGGCGGGCCGGGGAACGGCACGGCCGCTCGAAACGGCTGGGCGAAGTCGCCCACCGCAATCATCGACCCGTCACCATCTGAACCAGGCGTTGCCATGGCAGCCGCGCGGCGCACGGTGGAGCCGGTCGCGGTCGGACCGGGACGACCCCAGGCGGTCGACGAGATCCGGCCGGGGGTCCCGCGCGTTTCACCGCTCCGGTCCGCCGCGAGCGCTGGCCACGCCGTTGCTACGGCAGCGCTGCCGGCGATCGCCCCAGCCGAGCCGATCCGAACCTACGACGAGCCCGACGGGTTCGCGGCGGCCTCCGGAGCGGGCTTCGCGGAGCCCGACGACGAGCCGGCGCTGCCCGACGAGGCCCGCGCCCGGGCGGCCCAGGCATCGGCCGCGCCGACGTCCCAGATCGAGAGTCAGCCCGACCAGGTGCTCCACGTCCGGTTCGGCGCCGCGTCGTCGGATCGCCTGGTCCCGGCGATGGAGGCGTTCAAGATCCTCCTTCGCGAGCGTCCCGGCGGCACGCGCGTCGTGCTTCACGTCCCGGCCCCGACCGGCGGCGGGTCGCTGCCGATGGAGCTG
>JANLYK010000005.1:0-6971 GCA_031365595.1 Chloroflexota bacterium
GCGGCGATGGCGGGGCGCCGAGCCGCGGACCCGAACCGCTGCCGGGCGATGTGATCGGCGATGATCCGGGCGTTGTAGCGCGCCCCGTGGACCGCCCCGGAGTTCGCCGGCAGGCCGTGCTTCTTGAGCCCCGCCGACCCCTGTCCGATCGTTCCTGCGAAGTAGATCCCGGGCACCGCGGCACTCTCCCAGTACGCGGTCTGGGCCGGCAGGCGGGCCTGGCCGAACGTCGTCACCCCGAGCTCCGGCAGGTCAAGAAGCGGCGTGACGAAGCCGGTCGCGGCGATCACCTCGTCGGCCTCGATCGCGAGTTCCTCGCCGCCCGACGAGGGCCGGACGCGGACGATGAACGGGCTGTCGCCGCCGGGCCCGCGCTCGATCGCCCCGATCGACGCATCGAGGATGGACACGCCGCCGCCAAGGACGTGATCCTCGAACGGCTGGACGTAGCGCGCCCGGACGCCGACGAGCGAGTGGGTGTTGACCGACAGCTTGGCCGGCGACGGCGAGGCGAGCGTGATCCGGCGAGCCCACGGCAGCAGGCCCGACGCCAGCTCGAACCCCGAGTTCTGCTTGCCGAGGATGAAGATTCGGCGGCCCGCGTATGTTTCAGCAGGGCGCGTGTCGGCGTAGTGAGCCGCCAGCTCGATCCCCGGCGTCGGCGGCGCGAACGGCTCCGCAACGCCGACCGCGAAGACCACGATCGGGGCCCGGTACTCCCCGTCGGTCGTGGTCAGGACGAAGCGCGTGCCGCCCGGCCCCTCATCGCGCCGGGTCGAGGTCCAGCGGCAGTCGTACCGGATCGACAGGGCGGTCCGCTCGACGAATGCCGCGAGGTTGCGCTCCATCTCGGGTCGGGACGGGAAGTACGAGGTCCCGTCCATGAACTCGGGCATGATCGCCCGAACGCCCGGACCGTCGTCCAGCAGGGAGTTCCAGTCGTAGCGCTCATACGCCCGGTCCGTCCGGTCGACCGGGGCATACGGCTTCGTCCACGACAGGAGGCGCTGGAAGAACGGCCAGCGCCGGAACATCCCGCCCGGCGACGGGTCCGCGGAAATCACCGCATGGTCGACGCCGCGGGCTCGGAGCGCATGCGAGACCTGGATGGCGCCGGGGCCGCTGCCGACGACGACGAGCGGGTAGTCGCCCGGCGGGAACCGGCGCTCGTCGGCGCCGGCCGCGACGGACCCGTCGGCCGGTCGGCTCAGCTCCGCCACCGGTTCGCGTTCCGCAGACGGCGCGCCTGCGCCTGGAGCATCCGGTACATCAGGGGCGGGTTCTCGAGGAGGACGGGCTGGACCTGCGACCCGGCAAGGACGAGTGTCCGGAGCGGCCGCGACGCCACGATGTCGGCGCCGGGCGGCTCACCGAGCAGGATCGATACCTCGCCGAAGAAGTCGCCCCGGGCGAGGATCGCCCGCTGCTGCCCATCGATCACCACCGCCGCCTCGCCGTCGAGAATGATGTGGAAGGCCGAGCCCGACAGGCCCTGGCGCAGGACGCGGGCGCCCTCCGGGAAGATCTCCTCCTCGAACATGTGGGCGATCCGTTGGAGCTGCGGGGTCGTCAGGTCGGCGAACAGCGCGAAGCTGGCGATATGGTCGACGATCTCGTCGCTGCTGGCCATGTGTGTCCCTCGCTGGCGCCCCTTCGCGCATTCTGCCACCCGGACGCGGGCGCGGTTGACGCGGGCCTGCTGAAACGCGCAGCATCGAGGCATGCGCAAGGAGGACCCGTGACCCTGACCGAAGATCGTCGGACCGAACTGCTCGGGGGCTGCCCGCTGTTCGCCGGCGTGCGCCCCGACGATCTCGCCGCGATCGGCGAGCGAGCCATCGAAGTCGACTTCCCCGCCGACCACGTCATCGCTCGTCAGGGTGAGATCGGGACGGGCCTCTTCGTGATCGTCGATGGCGCAGTCCGGGTCGTTCGCGACGGGACCGAGCTTGCCCGCCTCGGGAGCGGCGACTTCTTCGGCGAGATGTCGGTGATCGATGGCCTGCCGCGCGTCGCACAGGTCGTCACCAGCGAGCCGACCCGCTGCCTGGCGCTGGCGACCTGGGAGTTCGAGCGGCTCGTCCTGGATCACCCGGCGATCGGCCTGGCGATCCTGCGCGGATTGTCCGCCCGGCTGCGCGCCAGGACCGAACCGCCCCAGCACTGAGCGGGAGTTCGCCACGGAGCCACCGACCGCCCGACCGCTGCCGACCGGCACAGTCGCGTTCGTCTTCACGGACATCGAGGGCTCGACCCACCTCGCCCAGACGTTGGCCGGCGAGCGCTGGGAGGCCCTTCTTGATCGGCACCGCCAGTTGATCCGGGCCGCGGTTGCCGCGCACGGCGGAGTCGAGGTCGGGACCGAGGGAGACGGGTTCTTCCTGGCGTTCGCCCGGACGAGCGACGCGATCGCCGCGGCCGTGGACGCCGAACGCTCCCTGGTCGCCGAAGCGTGGCCGGACGACGCCCCGATCCGGGTCCGGATGGGGATCCACACTGGCGACGGCCGGCTCGACCGCGACGGCTCATACGTCGGCGCAGACGTCCATCGGGCGGCCCGGGTCGCCGCGGCCGGTCACGGCGGCCAGGTCCTCCTGTCCGAAACGACCTCGACGCTTGCCGCCCACGAGCTGCCGCCGGGCGTCGCGCTGCGCGGACTGGGCGAGCACCGCCTCAAGGACCTTCGGCCCGAGCGCATCTGCCAGCTCGTGATCGACGGCCTCCGGACCGAGTTCCCCCCGATCCGCTCGCTGGACCGCCGACCAAACAACCTGCCGACCCAGCTGACGAGCTTCGTCGGGCGCGAGACCCAGCTGGCCGAGGCGGGCGAGCTCCTCGAACGGACCCGGTTGCTGACCCTGACCGGCCCGGGCGGAACCGGCAAGACCCGCCTGTCCCTGCAACTCGCGGCAGACGTGGCGGAACGTTTCCCCGACGGGGTCTGGTTCGTGGCCCTCGAGCCGATCCGCGATCCGGGCATGATCGCGGCCACGATCCTGACCACCCTGGGCCTCGTCGAGAGTGGCGGCCGGCCGGCCCGGGACATCCTCGTCGACTGGCTCGCGCCGCGGACCGCCCTGCTCGTCCTCGACAACTTCGAGCAGGTCATCGAGGGCGCACCGGCCGTCGCCGACCTGCTTCGGAGCGCGACGAGCGTGTCGGTTGTCGTCACGAGCCGGGCCCCGCTCCGAGTCAGCGGCGAGCAGGAGTACCCCGTCCCGGGTCTCCCGGCGCCGCGCGACGTGCTCGCCCTGTCCGACCTCGAGAAGATGCAGCTGCCCGACGCGGACCGCCATCTCGACGCCCTCGCCGCCACCCAGTTCGAGGCGGTCCGCCTGTTCGTCGCCCGGGCCGTCGGCGTGCGTCCCGACTTCCGGGTCACGAACGAGAACGCGCCGGCCGTCGCGGGCATCGCCGCCCGACTTCACGGGATGCCGCTTGCGATCGAGCTGGCCGCCGCTCGGGTCAAGCTCCTGTCACCGGACGCGATCCTCGAGCGCCTCGAGCACCAGCTCGGTGTCCTTGCCGCAGGCGCGCGCGACCTGCCCGAACGGCAGCAGACCCTCCGTGGCGCGATCACCTGGAGCCATGATCTGCTCGGCCCGGGCGAGCGCCGCCTGCTCGCCCGGCTGTCGATGTTCGTCGGCGGCTGCGAGCTCGACTCGGCCGGGGAGGTCTGCGGGCCGCCCGTAGAGATCGGCGGGTTCGACGTCCTTGACGGCCTGATGAGCCTCGCGGACCAGAGCCTCGTCCGAGCGGAAGAAGTCGGTGGCGAGACCCGCTTCCGGATGCTCGACACGATCCGCGAATTCGCCGCCGAGCAGCTCAGCGCGGACGGCGATCGGGACGCGATCGAGCGGCGCCACGCAGGGACGTTCCTGGCGCTCGCCGAACGAGCCAGCCCGCTGCTGTCGGGCGACGACCAGCGTCGCTGGCTTGGACGGCTGGAGCGCGACCACGACAACATCCGGGCCGTCCTCGACCGATCCTCCGACGCCGCCGACGCGGACACGGCCATCCGCCTGGGGTTCGCGATGTGGCGCTACTGGCAGAAGCGCGGGCACCTGACGGAGGCTCGCCGCCGGCTCCAGGGGATGGCCGACGCGCCGTGGTCGCGACCGGATCCCCTGCTCCGGGCCCGGCTGATGGAGGCGCTCGGGGGAGTCTGCTGGTGGCAGGCCGACATCCCCGCCATGAGCGCGGCGTACGGCGAGGCGCTCGAGTTGTGGCAGGCGCTCGGGGACGATCGCGAGATCGCCAACGCCCTGTACAACGATTCGTTCCGCTACGCGGTGAGCGAGTCCCGGGGCGAGCTCGACCCCGATCGGATCGGCTTCGCCAGGATTCGGCAGGCCCACGATCTGGCAGCGTCCGCCGGTGACGAGCGCGGCCGGGCGAACGCCCTGTGGGGGATCGGCAACTGGCTCTACTTCCACGATGCCGACGACCGCGGCGTCGCGCAGTTCAGCGAGGCGCTCGTGACCTTTCGCCGGATCGGCGAGCGGACGATGGAGGCGTGGTCCCATCACATGCTCGGAACAGCCCAGATCCGGGTCGGCCCGCTGACCGAGGCTCGGCGGAACATCGAGTCGGCGATGCGTCTCTTCCACGGCTTTGGCGACGTCGCGGGGATCACGCTGTGCCTCGACGACTTCGCGTCGATCGCGATCGCCGACGGCGACCTCGAGCGAGCCGCCCGGCTATGGGGGGCAGCCCGTGCCCTGTCGTCGGCCGGCGGGGTGGGACTCGCGGACTTCGTCGACTCGCAATTCGATTTCTACGGTCGGCCGAATGCCCGCCAGGACCTCGATCCCGCCACGCTCGAGCGGCATGCCGACGAGGGCCGGGCGATGACCCTCGACGAGAGCGTTGCGTATGCTCTCGAGGTGGAGATCGACGCCCTAGCCCCGCATGACCACACGGGTGCGGTCCGATGATCGAGGTCCGCCCGCTGTTCCTGCTCGACGACGCCGACGAGGGTTCCGGCTCGGCGATTGGCGCGGCCCCAGCCGGCGTGACCGCGGACATCGATCCCGGGACCGTCGTCCTGACCTGCGCCAACTGCGGCGCGACCATGGACGAGCGCAAGTGCAAGCTGATCTGCCGCTGCGGCTACTTCCTGTCCTGCTCCGACTACTACTGAGCCGGTCCACCGGATGGTTCGATGCTTGTGGTGGATCAAATCGCCACGAACGAGCGCGGCCAAATTTCCCGTTCGACCCCGATGGCCCGGCCAGCTATCGGAGCGTGCTCATTCGTCTGGATTTGATGCGCCGGGAGGATCAGGGTCGCCAGTGGGCCATCGGGCCGGCCGGCAGGCCCATCGCCGCCGTGGCCGTCGTCCGCGTCGTAGACTTCGGCGATGACCGCAGAGGCGACCCAGCCGCCCCCCGCCGAGCCCGTCGGCTCGCCCGCCCCCGCCCGCGAGAAGAGTTCGATCCCGAAGAATCCGGGCCGGCGCGAGCTCGGGATGAAGGCGACGCTCCTGTTCCCCGACAAAGACATCGTCGAGCGGTTCTACGTCCCGCTGATCTACACCGCCTGCCGGACGTGCTACTCGGAGCTCACCCCAGAGGACATCTTCGACCGCGCCGCGACCGGACGGATCGAGCGGGCCAAGATGCAGAAGCTGATCTCGGGGGTGATCGAGTCGGGCCACGGCTCGACGATCGAGCACGTCGTCTTCACCTTCGGGATCAGCGGCGTGTCCCGGACGCTCAGCCACCAGCTCGTGCGCCATCGGGCGGGTGTCGCATTCGACCAGCAGAGCCAGCGCTACGTCACGTTCAAGGGCGCGTCGACGATGCTGCCGGCCTCGATCGAGGACGCCGAGCCCGAGCTGCGCGACGCCTACAACGAGCAGATCGCGGGCTCGATGGATCTGTACGGCCAGCTCGTGGGTGCCGGGATCCCCGGTGAAGATGCCCGGTTCGTGTTCCCGAACGCGACCCGCACGAACCTCGTGATGACGACGAACCTGCGGGCCCTCATCCACATGTCGGGCCTGCGCCTGTGCACGATGGCCCAGTGGGAGATCCGCCGGCTGTTCCAGCTGATCCGCCACGAGATCTTCCAGGTGAGCCCGTTCCTCGGCTCCTTCCTCGCCCCGAAGTGCGTTGCCCTCGGCTACTGCGACGAGATGGGCAACCGCGACGAGCACTGTCCGATCCGTCCCCACAAGGACAACGTGCTCGGCGCATGGGCGGAGAAGTCGAAGGCGGCCAAGGCCGCAGGACGCGAGTTGACCGTCAAGTAGGCGCCGGGGCTCCGATCAGGCGAGCCCGGCGACGAACCTCCGGATCAGGCGAGCCCGCCGACGAACCTCCGGATCACGCGCGCGAGGCGCGGTCCCGCCTCGGCACCGGCCGCGAGGACCTCCTCGTGGCTCAACGGCTCGCCGCTGTACCCGGCGCCGGCGTTCGTCACGAGCGACACTCCACAGACCTCGAGGCCGGCCCACCGGGCAGCGATGCACTCGAGCACGGTCGACATTCCGACCGCGTCGGCGCCCAGGCCGCGCAGCATCCGGACCTCCGACGGGGTCTCGTATTGCGGCCCGAGCAGGCCGGCGTACACGCCTTCCTCGAGATCGACGCCCTCGGCGGCGCCTGCGACGTGGAGTGCCTCGCGAAGGCGAGGGCTCCAGGCGTTGGTCAAGTCCTGGAATCGGTCGCCGATCGAGTCGGCGTTCGGGCCGAGGAGTGGCGTACGGCCGGTCAGGTTCAGGTGGTCGGCGATCACCATCAGGGTTCCGGGCCCGAACGACGGATCCACCCCGCCCGCCGCGTTCGTCAGGACGACGATCTTCGCCCCGAGCCGGCCGAACAACAGGACCGGCTGCACGACCAGCCCGGGATCGTTGCCCTCGTAGACGTGGAACCGGCCCTGGAGCATGACCACCGGCGTCCCGCCGAGGCGGCCCAGGAGGAGCCGGCCGACATGGCCGGGCGCGGTCGCGGCCGGCCAGCCGG
>JANLYK010000014.1:0-8611 GCA_031365595.1 Chloroflexota bacterium
GTCGGGTGGTCGCCGACCGCAACGCCGGCGAGGACCTTCTGGGGCGCTCGGACCGCGACTGGACCGTCGTGTACGCGACCGCCCTGAAAGACGGGCCACAGGTCGGCTACAAGACCATCTCGGGACGCATCCCGCCGAAGACGTCCATCCGTCGGGCCGATGTCGCCGCCGCCCTGCTCGCCACCGTCAGCGATCCGACCGCGATCAAGCAGACGCGGACGATCGCCGGACAGGCGTAGTCGGCGGCGGACGAGCGGGGAGCGGAGCAGGGCTCATGTCTGGTAGGTATTTCGTGCTGCTATAACGTTCCGACACAGTTCGAGCTCTTGGCAGCTTCGTGCAGACCGGACTCGGGCGGCTCGGGAGGGCCCAGGCATGAGCGAGGTTCGCGTTTCGGCTGTCATTCCGTTCCCGGTCGAGCGAGTGTGGGGCCTGATGATCCAGCCGGAGCGGATGGCGGAGTGGAATACCGAGATCCCGGAGGTCCGCGACATCAGCGGGCCGATGGACCGAGTCGGGGGAGGGTACCGACAGGTCTGGCGCTTCGCCGGCCGCCGGATGGTCTCCAAAGGGCTCTGGCAGGTCACCGCGGTCGAGCCACTTCGGCACCGCGAGTTCCGCGGCCTGACACCCATGGGGCCGATGGTCGGCCGCGACTGGTTCGAGCCGATCGCGGAAGGCACGCGGCTCACGATCCAGGTTGAGTACACGCCTCCCTGGGGTCTGGTCGGCCGGGTACTCGACCCGATGCTTCGAGCGATGTTCCGGCGTACGGTCGCCCGCAACGGACAGGCCCTGACCGCCCTGCTCGCCGATGAGGATCGAGGGACGCCACGAGCGGCTCTTCTCTCGTGGATTGAAGACAGCGAACTACAAGAGGCGCTGCATCCTCGCTGATCACGGATCAGAGAAGGTGGTCCTGGAGGATCGTCACGTGGCCGGTCGTAACGGTCTTGACAGGCCGGTGCATCGCGCCTATATATCGCGAACCGATATAGCGCGACCGAGGCTGCGATGCGAACGGGATCCTGGAGGAGTCGTATGGGCCGATCCTTGCTCTTCGCCCTCACGGGCGTCGCCTTCTTCGTGTTCTGGGTGGTGGCCCGCCCCTCGTTCGAGATGACCGCGTCGATGACGAAATGGCCGCATGTGCTGTGGTTCAGTGCAACCCTGCTCTCGCTCGCAGTCGCGCTCCCCGTGTTCGGCCGGATGGGTGGTGGCCGATGGGTGGTCCGACTGGCGTCCGTCGCCGGGGCAGGCGTGGGCATGTCGAGCGTCGCAAACATCTTTGAGGACGGCTTCGGGATCGATGCGTTCTTCTTCGCTTTCATCCTGGGCACCCTGATCCTGGAGGTCGCCCTCCTCGCCCTCACGATCGTGATCGCGCGCACGTTCCGTGGTCGGTACAGACTCCTCGCAGTCATCCCGGCGGGGACCGTCGTGGGGATCCTTCTCTTCGTTCTCGCGGGCGGTCCCGTCATGCTGGTCACCTGGCTCGGAGCGGCCGCTGTGGCCGTCCTGATGTCCGGACGAACGCCGATTCCGGCAGCGCCCGCGACGCCCTGAGCCAGACGTCTTCGATTTGGCCCGTCCGCCGACGTCCGGCCGGGTCCTTGGCGCCCGGCCGATGATCACCGTATACACGGGCGCAGACGGGCTCGTCTGGGCCGGAGTTGCTGGCCGCGAGAGCGCCCCGCGCAGGTACCCGTCTCTCATGCCAGCCGCCTCGCCGCGGCGACCCACTCATCCCGGCCATCGATCGGGATCTCGTAGGTTGCTAAACGCGCGCCCAACACCTGTCAGGCGCGCCACACCGGCCTCTGGCAGCGCGTGCGCCGATCCGTGCCGAATCCGCTTGCTACGCCGCAACCCAATGGTGGCAGTGATCGAAGTTGCCTCTTGGCGGGGGCGCGGGGACGTCGCGCGGTGATTTGTGATTCACCGTTCGCGCAAGGCCGCGACAACGCTGAGCCGCGATAGGCCTCGGTCTGCGACAAGGAGCGCCGCGCCGAGCGCCAGCACAATGACGCCAGTCATGGCACCCATGAGCGCGAAAGGGATTGCCGGAACCTCGGCAGGCGGATCGAAGACCCCGGCGAGGATCTGGAGCAGCGTGATGCCGACGAGGGTGCCGGTCAGGAGGCCGGTCGCGATCCCGGCGACGCCGATGAAGAGCGTCTCGCCGAGCATCGAGGCTCGAACCTGTCTCGGTTCGGCCCCGATGGCCACGAGCGTCGCGAACTCACGGCGTCGCTCGGCCAGCCCGGCAAGCAGGAACAAGGCCACGCCGACGGCCGCGATGATCACGGCGAACGAGATGTCGAGCAACACCAGGGCCGACAGATCCACCGAGGTGATGCTGTTGGCCAGGCGAGCCGTCGTCGTCCCGAGATCGCTGATCTGCCACCCGTCACCGAGTCTGTGGGCGAGGGCAGTCGATGCCGGTCCGACGTCGCCTTCAGCGCGTGCCAGAACGAACGAGATGGAATCGTTGCCAGTCTGCGCGGCGACATAGGACTGGTTCGCGACGAGGAAGGCGTCCTTCGGCGCGGTCGGGAACTCCAGGGCGATCCCGGCCATGGTGAAGTCGACGGTCTTGAGGTTGCCGGTGGCGTCGGGCACCCGGATCCTGATCCGATCGCCCGGCACGATGCTGTAATCCTTGGCCGTTTCCGACGACACGAGGATCGCGTCAGGTCGTGCCTTCAGCGCGTCGATCGCACCGGCCGCCGTGGAGCCCTGGAAAAACGAGTCGGCAAGCGGCGCGACTCCTGGAAGGGTCGCTGTGTCGATCGCCAGCAGATCTTGCGCCTCCGGCCCGACATAGACGACGCGGTCGACGAACGGCGTGGCCGCGGCCACGCCTGGGCCGGTGAGGTGGGCGACGGTCGCCGTGGTCGCCGCTCCGTTTGGGACCGCCTTGATGTCGGCCCCGAGCGTCAGTTGCGCATCGATGATCTGTTGCTGGCGGTACGTGGCGTCGAAGACGAGCACGCTCGTCGCGAAACTCACCGCCAGGGCAAGCACGACGATGGCGCGCGAGGCCGCCGCAGCCCGAGCGGTGACGGAGCGACCGGCGAGCTCGCCGCCCGGGCCAAGCAGGCGGCCCAGGGTCCGGGTGAGACGACCGCTTCGTCGAAGCGAGGCTCCGATCAGGCGCAGGAGCAATAGCGTCCCGCCGGACCAGAGGAGGAGCGGCGCAATGAACGATGTGAGCGCAAGCGTCACGGTCGGATTCCCCTCCGCGTTCAGGACCGGATGGATCCCGGAGCCTCCAGCCAGGAAATACACGACCGCGCCAGCGATCAGGGCCAGGACATCGAGGTAGAGGCGCTGCCACAGCGGGGCGCGGTTTCGCTGCAGCTCCTGGCGACCCGCCGCGATCTCTTCCTGCAACTGCATGCGGAGCGGCAGGATCGACGCCAGGGTTGCCAAGGTCGTCGTCAGAACGATCGAGCTCGCACTTGCCCGAAGCAGCGCGTCCGCGAGGCCCGCCGAAGCGAGCTCGGCGCCGAACAAGGCGAGCCCGACAGCCGCGCCGATGGCGACACCGAGCACGGATCCGACGAGGGCCGTCAAGACCGTGGCGATCATGAAGACGTTCCGCAGTTGTCGTCGGGTCGCGCCGCGGGCGCGAAGCAGCGCCGCGTGACGACGGGTCGCATCGGCTGTCGCGTCAGCGGCCAGTCGCGACAGCGCCAGGGCCAGGAAGATCCCCGGTAGTGCCAGGAAGATGAACAGGATCTGGCCCCACGCAAGGTCCTTCGCGAGCGGCTCGAGCGACGCACTCGCGTCATCGACCCACTGGAGGTTCCCCGCCCCCTGCTTCTCGACCCGCCGGCGGACCGTGTCGAGCCACGCCTGGGCGGCGACCGGGTCGCCCGGGAGTTGCGCATGCCGCAGTTGGACGTGCAACTCACGTCGAACCGCCGGGTCCGCAGCGAAGACGGGCGATGCGCCACCAGAGGCGCCACCACCCGACGTGGACGGATCCGCCGCCGTGGCGGTCGCCGGGATCTTCGGCAGGACGTGCGACGCGAGATCAGCCTGACTCATCAGCGCCACGTTGACCGGCGCATTCGCACCGGCGGCACGATGGGCCGCATCGATCGGCCCGAGGACCAGGTCCGCCCCGACAAGGGAGACGATTCCCGAAGCACGGAGGGTCACCGAGCCGCCCCCTGGGAGCACGAAGGCGATCGAATCGCCCGGGACTGCACCCAGGTTCGAGGCAAGGTCGCGACTGATCGCGACCTCTCCCGGGGCAAGCGTCCCTGATGACAGCGGGAACAGGCCAGTCGTCGCGGAATAGGTCGGATCCACTCCGATCAGGACGCCGACGCTGGTCTGGGTCGCAGTCCCCGCCGTGTTCGTCGACGCGCTGTCGAAATGGGCGAGGTCGAACGCCGACACCGTGCGGACGGCCGGATCGACCGCGATCGTCGCGAGGGCCCCACCACTGTCCACGCCGGGACCGAGGACCACCTGTGCATCGACCGGCAGGTCGGCGAGTGCGCGACGGGTCACGGTCGCCCCGGACGCGGTCCCGAAGAGCAGGACGCTCATGACCAGGGACGAGGCGATCGTCACCCCGACCAGCGCGGCAAGGGTCCGTCGTGGCTCGCGCACGACGAGACGGATCGAGTGTCGGAACAGGTTCATGCGAGGACTCCTGCGGTCAGACGACCGTCGTGCATCCGGTAGTGGTGATCCGCAAGGGAAGCGCTCGAGGGGTCATGAGTGACGAGGACCAGCGTCGCGCCGCGACGCCGCACGGCCTCGGCGAGGAGCTTGAGCACGCCCGCGGCGTTCTCCTCGTCGAGACTCCCGGTCGGCTCGTCGGCGAGGATGAGTGCCGGTTCGATCACGAGTGCCCGCGCGACGCCGACCCGCTGGCGTTCGCCACCGGACAGTTCGTCGATCCGGGCGTCGAACGCTCGTCCGAGCCCCACCTCCTCGAGGACGACTCGGGACCGCGTTTGACGTTCCACCTCCGGCACGCCGGCGAGGGCAAGGGGCAACGCCACATTGTCCCCGACGCGGAGGCTTGCGATGAGACCGAACGACTGGAAGACGATCCCGACGCGGCGCTGACGCAGTCGGGCGCGTTCTGCGCCAGACAGGCGAGCCAGGTCGTGACCGAGGACCGTGACGGAACCGTTGTCGGGCATCTCAAGACCGGCCAACAGGCCGAGGAGTGTCGTCTTGCCCGACCCGGATGGTCCTTCGATGGCCACGAAACTGCCCGCATCGACCTCGAGATCGACCGAATCGACCGCGACCACCGGATCGATCCCGCGCTGAACGTAGCGTCGGGTCAGGTCACGGCAACTGATGATGGTCATGACACCCTCTCATCGCTGACGACCCGACCATCACGGAGCTCGACGATGCGATCCGCACGCAATGCAACGATCGGGTCATGGGTGGCGAGGACGAGCGTCATGCCGTCCACGATGTGGATCTCGGCGAGGAGGTCGAGGAGCAGCTCCGCGTTCGCTGAGTCGAGCTCACCGGTGATCTCATCAGCCAGCACGATCGGTGCTCGCGTCACGAGGACGGCTGCCAGGGCTGCCCGCTGCTGTTCGCCGCCCGAGAGTTGCCCCGGTCGGTGATCTGCGCGGTCTTCAAGTCCGACGCGGGCGAGGATGTCGACCGCCACGCGTCTGTCGACCGGCCGCGCGGCCAGCACGGACGAGAGGACGACGTTCTCCTGGAGCGTCAGGAACGGAACGAGGTTCTGACTCTGGAACACGATCCCGACATGCGCCCCGCGCAGACTGGCTCGCACGTCCTCGTCCGCCCGCGAGAGGTCGAGGCCATCGATGACGACGCGACCCGCGGTGGGCCGATCCGATCCTGCAAGGAGTTGGAGAAGCGTGGATTTGCCGGAACCCGAACGACCCATGATCGCGACGAATTCGCCGGGAACGATCTCGAGGTCGATCCCTCGCAATGCGATCGTCTCGACGTCCGCTTCTCGGTAGACGCGGATCACGTCTGACAAGGCGATGATCGCGTCTCCGTCCGCCAGCGCCGCGCCCGGCCGGGGGGTCACGCTCACGACCACTTGAAGCTCTCGATCATCTGGCGGAAGGCGTCGACATTGTCGACACCATCGGGGGTCGACAGGCTGACGATGGCGAGCCCGTTCGGTCCGGGGACGTAATATCGGTCGACCGTCGAGGGCACCTGCTTACCGGTCACCGGATCCGGCGGAGCGGGCATGTGGTAGACGAGATGAACGTAGCTCGTCCCACCGACCTTGACCGTGTCCTGCTTGCCGAGCATGAAGCCCGATTGCGCCTGAAGTGCCGACAGGTCGGTCGAGGCCACATATCCGGGGACGTCGGCCTGCGGCGCGACGATCGCGACCGTCTCGCTGCTGTCCTTGTCGCGGATGATGACCCCGTCGGACGGCTGGTTCACCTGCCAGCCCTCGACGTACTGGATCGAGAACGCCGGGTTCCCTCCTCGATAGGTCAGGAACACCGCGTTATCAGGGACGTCACCGTAGGTCGTCCCACCGCCCGTGTCGGGGGGCTGCGACGCGCTCGGGCTGGGGTCAGCCGGGGCGGACTCGGTCGGTTGACCGGAGCCCACCGACGGTGCCGCCGAAGTCGCGGGGCGCGAGGTCGCGACCGGACTGGCGCTCGGTGAGGTGAGAGCGGCGCTGCCGCAGGCGGTGACCACAAGCGCGAGCGCTGGGATGACGAGCAGCCGTCCGGGCCGGTGAGCAGTAGTGGTATGTCGCATCCGAAGGAACCTCGCATGATCTGGCCGGCTGATCGACCGGCGCCTCAGTGCGAGTTATCGCCTGCCCTGATGAACCTCAGGTGAGGCGCGGCAGGGAAAGCCGGAAGGTCGACCCGGATCCCGGGCGACTCGCCACTGTCAGGCGGCCTCCGTTCCGCTGGGCCAGGCTGCGCGCGATCGCAAGGCCCAGACCACTGCCTTCAGGCGTGCCGGCCTCCGAGTGCACGCGATGGAAGGGCTCGAAGATCCGCTCCAGGTCGGCGGCCGCGATGCCCGGTCCATCGTCGCTGACCTCGACCAGGGCGTCCCGGTCGACGAACTTCGTCGAGATCCGGACCGGATCGGCTTTGGGGCCGGCGCTGTATCGCACGGCGTTGTCGAGAAGGTTCTCGATGATCCGCCCGATCTCGGTCGGATCGGCCGACACCCGGAGGTCGGCGCCGAGGGACAACCGCGCGCGCGGCAGGTCGGGGTGTGCCACGGCGAATGCTTCCGCGGTTTCGGCGACCACGACCGACAGGTCGATCGGATCGCGGCGGTCGGTCGCGACCTCATCGCTGCGGGCCAGCAGGAGCAGATCATTGGTGATCCGGGTCAACCGCTGTGCGGAGCTCGCATCGACTGCGAGTGCCCGGCGCAACTCCTCTTGGGTCACGGCTGTCGCGAGGGCACCCTCGGCCGACGATCGGATCGCAGCCAGTGGCGTGCGCATCTCGTGCGACGCGTCCGCGACGAACCGGCGCTGGCGGGCATGGGCCTCGCGGATCGGTCGAAGGGTTCGATCCGCGAGGGCCCACGCAGCGATCGCGACCAGAGCGACAGCGAAGACGTTTGCTGCCAGGAGTGCAAGCCCGATCCGCTCGACCGAGGTCTGATAGGCCACTTCGGCAACTTGTTCATTCGTCAGCTCGGGGGCGAGATCGAATGTTGGCGCGAGGACGGTGGCGATGGCCACGTAGAAGACCAAGCTGAATAGACCAAGGGCGAGCACGAAGAGCCCGATGTACAGGATGGTGAGACGCATGCGAGCACGCCTGAACATCAGACGGAGCCGCCGACGCGAAGGCGATACCCAGACCCTCGGATCGTTTCGATGAGCCCGTCGCGTCGCCCCTCGTCGACCTTCCGCCGGAGGCTGCGGATGTAGACCTCGACGATGTTCGACTCCGCTGCAAAGTCCGCGTCCCACAGGGCATCGATCAGCCGCTCGCGCGCGAAGACCTGGCCAGAATGCCGGGCCAGGAGCTCGAGGAGAGCGAACTCGCGGGCGGTGAGGTGGATCGCTCGCCCGGCTCGCCAAACCCCGAGGGTCGCCGGGTCCAGCACGAGGTCGCCGATTTCGATCCGCGGAGCCCGGTCCTCCAGCCGGCGCCGACTGAGCGCGCGGACGCGGGCTCGGAGCTCGTCCATGCTGAAGGGCTTGGCCAGGTAATCGTCGGCGCCGCGATCAAGTCCGGTGATGCGATCCTGCACGTCATCGAGGGCCGTGAGCATGAGGATCGCACCAGCGAATTTCCTTGTCCGCAGGGCGGAGCAGAGCGTGAAACCGTCGAGCCCGGGCAGGATGACGTCGAGGATCACGAGGTTGTAGTCATAGGTGTCGGCCCACTCGAGGGCGCGCCGACCGTCGCCTTCGATGTCCACCGCATGGCCATCGGCCGTCAGGACGGCTTTGACCGCGTCGGCGATGGCCACCTCGTCTTCAACGATCAGGATCCGCAGACTGTCCTCCTCTGTGCCGCGCTGTCAGACAGGCGGGGTTGCGATCCGACCGATCGTAGCGGCATCCGACCGGATCGACCGGACATCGCATCGCAGTGACATGCCGCCGACCGCGCGGCCCTGACCGGGGGGG
>JANLYK010000015.1:0-3993 GCA_031365595.1 Chloroflexota bacterium
CCCGCACGCGCTCCTGATCGGAGGGCCGAGCGGGATCGGCAAGACGACTCTCGCCCTCGATCTCGCGGCCGGGCTGCTCTGCGACGACCCGGATCGAACGCTCCGGCCGTGCCGGGCCTGTCGCGGCTGCCGCCTCGTCGAGCACGGCCGGCACCCGGACGTCCATCGTCTCGCTCCGAGCGGAGCCGGCGACCAGATCCGGATCGGCGCCCGGGATCGGGCCGAGGACGGAACGGTGCGTCGTCTCGCGGCCGATCTGGTTCTGATGCCGGTCGAGGGCGGCGCGCGCGTCGCCATCGTCGAGCGCGCCGACCGCCTCACCGACGATGCCCAGACCGCCCTCCTCAAGACGCTCGAGGAGCCGCCCGCCGGGGTGACGATCATCCTGTGCGCCGACGACGAAGACCGCCTCCTCCCGACGGTTCGATCGCGCTGCGCCCGGCTGCGCCTCGGGCCGGTCGCGACCCGCGACGTCGAGGCGATCCTGGCCGAGGGCGGGGCAGCCGATCCACCTCTCGCTGCCCGCCTGGCTCGGATCGCAGGCGGCCGCCCGGGCGCGGCCCGGACCCTGGCCCGCGCTCCGGCGGGCCTCGCCGCCCGCGATGAGATCGCCCGGACCCTGCTTGACCTGCTCGAGGCGCCGGTCGCGAGCCGGCTGGGCGCTGCTCGGGATCTGTCGGCGCGGGCCACGGAGTTGACGCGGGCGATCGACCGCGCGGTCGCGGCCGATCCGGGAGACGGCCCCGGCACGGGCGCCGGTTCGACCCGTGGCGGTCGCGCGTCGAAGGCCCGACCGGTCGCGCTCCGTGCTTCGGTGGCAGCGAGCGCCCTGGACGGACCGGACGGATCGGCGGAGGTGGCCGACACGAGTGATGGGGAGGCAGCGGAGGTCGGCGAGGTCGACGCGGGCGGTGTGCGCGGCGCGGCGCCGGCGGCCGAACGACGACGCGCGGCAGGGATCGTCATCGCTCTGTGGCGGGAGGTCGCCCGGGATCTGCTCGTGGTCGGTCTCGGCGACGAGCGCCACGTCCGCGACCCTGGCCTGCTCGACGACTACCGCGCCGCCGCTGCCCGCCCGAACCAAGCAGTCGGCTCGGCCTCTGCCCACCTCGCCGACCAGCTCCGGCGACTCGACGCTGCCGGCGAGCTGCTCGAGGCGAATGTCCGCCCGGAGTTGATCCTCGACTCGCTCCTGCTCCACTGGGGCGGTTCCGGTTCGTGAACGCGGACCTGGGTCCGACAGACGCTGTCGTGCCCACGCCCACCCGACTCGAGGCGACGGTCCGCGGCCGCGTGCAGGGCGTCGGGTTCCGCTACTTCGTGGTTCGCCGGGCCATGGAGCTGGGTCTCGTCGGCTGGGTCGCGAACGCGGCCGACGGCAGCGTTCGCTGCGTCGCCGAGGGCCCGCTCGAGCGTCTCGACATCCTCGCCGAGGCGCTCCGGGGCGGGCCGCTGGGCGCGATCGTCGATACCGTTGACCTCGTCCGGATGCCGGGCACCGGCCGATTCGAGCGATTCAGCGTTCGGTCGGGCGCTCATTCGGGCGACTGAGCGACGTCGCGCCCCGCGGCGGTGCGTCGTGGAACCGGCTTCTGCCCGAGCGGTACGTTCGCCGTCCAGGACCGGGACCGATCTCCCCTACCGGTTCCGGGCAGGCTGGGGCATGGTCAGCGTGATGGAGTCCCAGCCCGCCGCAGTCGCTCCGCCCGCCTCCGAGCCCGTCGCGTCCGTCGCCGAGGACCTGCCCGAGCTGTATCGGACGATTCTCGATCGGGTCGCCGATCTCGAGCGCCTCGGATCCCGCTCCGAGGCGGGACGAATCCGGATGGCCGCGACCCGCACCTACTCGAACGCCTGGGACGCCTCGGCTCAGCGCGCCCTCCTGGGTCTCCTGACGCGCGCCGACCGCCGACTCGACAAGCCGGCGCGACCGCGTGGCTGGTCCCTTCGGCGACGCACCGTCGCGACTCGCTAGCCTCCACCTGCACGCGACGCGCCTGGCGCGCGGGCCAGATCGGTCCCTGCCGCGCTAGGCTTCCGCGGTGGAGTCCACCTCGATCCTCACGGTTGCCGATGCGATCGCCGCCGCGCACGCGGCCTACGACACCTTGTCCGAGCTGGCCGAGGACGTCGCGGACGAATGGTCCTACGTCAACGACCTCGCCACCGCCTGGCGCGATCGGCTCGACGACGTGGCCGCCGCTCGGGGACACGAGCCGGCGGACGACGGCGTCGCGGCGGCGATCGAGGCCGTGGCCGCCGAGTCTGCCGCGATCGACGATCCGCATCGGGCGATCGACTGGCTGTCGACCCTTCCGCAGATCGTTCTGATCGCGCTCGGCGAGCGGCCATGAGGTTCCAGGATGCCTCGCCCGACGCCCGGGCGATCGTCTACGCCGGGATTCAGGCCGATCCGCTTGTCGCCCGGGCGGCGGCATTACTGGCGGCGGCGACCCACGATCAGCGGATCCTCGCCCGGGCCGTGATGAACGGGATGACGACCGACGCACCGACGTGGCGGACGATGTTCCCGAGCCTGTTCGGTGCCCGATCGGCGCTGAGTGGCGACCCCGAGCGAGCACGGAGCGAGGCGATCCTCGCCGCGTCCATCGAGGTCGCCGAGCGCGGCGAGCAGGTTCGCTCGCAGTTCCGCGGCGCGATCGTCGAGTCGCTCACCGAGCTCCTGATCCGGGCTCGGCCCGGCCTGGACGCCGCGGGTGCGGGTGGCGGGGCGACCGTCCGCCGCGAGCGTCGGATCCTGTTCGATGGCGTCCGCGCCGAGATCCATCCCTACGACGTGACGGTCGAGGCGGACGGCGCGGCCGAGGCGATCGACTGCAAGTGGGGCGCGCGGGGAATTGGCGCCGACGTCCTCCACCAGCTCGACGACGCGCGGTCCCATGCCGCCGACGAGGACGAGCGCCTGGCGGCCACGCTCGTGGTCTTCGATGCCGAGCGCTCGTGCACCGTCCGACTCGAACGTGAGACCGCGCCGCACGCCGGCACCCGGATCGTCGGCATCGAGAGCCTCGACACCCTGGCCGGCCGATGACGATGCGGGCGAGCGACGCGACCGGGGTCCTGGCCGACGGCCGGCCGGCCTGGCAGACGTCGTACCGGGTCCGGTTCGACGAGGCCGGGCCGGACAGCCGGCTTCGGACGTCCGGCTTCATGCGCTATGCCCAGGACCTCGGCTGGCTGCACTCGACGGACCTCGGGTTCGGGCAGGAGTGGTACGCCGAGCACGGACTGACCTGGCTGGTCCGGGCCGCCGAACTCCGGATCGAGGCCGCGCCGGCGATGGGCAGCCGGCTCGTCGCCCGGACCGCCATCATCGGAATCCGGCGCGTCTTCGCTCGCCGCCGCGGCGAGTTCCTGCTCGAGGACGGATCATCGGCCGGCTGGGTCCACACCGACTGGGTCCTGATCGACCGGCGCGGCGCCCTGACCCGGATTCCGGAGATCTTCTCGGAGATCTTCGGTGGCACCGAGCCGATGGGACCGATCGGCCGGATCCCGCTCCCGTCGACCCCGCCCGATGTCCGCCGGCGCCGGTTCGCCGTCCGGCCTCACGAGCTCGACCCGCTGAACCACGCCAACAATGCGGTCTACCTCGATTGGCTGGAGGAGAGCATCGGGGAAGCCGCCGACGCAGCCGGAGCGCCACGTTCGGACAGCGGGCCGACGGGCACGCTTCCCCGCCACTACCAGATGGAGTTTGCCGTGGCCGCCGAGGCCGGCGACGAGCTCGAGGCGTCAGCCTGGCGCGACGGGACCGGCTGGTGCCATCGCCTGACCGGCGTGGCCGACGGGATCGACCGATTCCGGGCGCGCGTGACGACCGGAGCCGCAGCCGACGCCTCGGCCGGACCGACGGACGACCAGGAGGCGGCGCGATGACCCGGACGGTGCTGCGCGGCGGGCGAGTCTTCGACGGGACCGGCCACGATCCCGAGTTCGGCGACGTCGCGATCGAGAACGGCCGGATCGTCG
>JANLYK010000034.1:0-3851 GCA_031365595.1 Chloroflexota bacterium
GCTAGCCGCTCCGTCGCAGCGCGCGGCACGCGTTCGTCCCTCCCGTACCATCACCCAAGGAGGAACGATGCCGGTCCGGATGCTGTCCGCGTGACCCTGGCCCGCCGTCTCGTGGACCGCGTCTTCCCGCGCGGCGCCCTGATCCTCTCGACCCTCACCTTCGGCTATTTCGCGATGGGCATCCTGCGCAATCGGGCGCTGGCCACGACCTTCGGCGCCGGCCCTGAACTGGACGCCTACAACGCGGCGTTCAAGATCCCCGAGATCGCCCTCGACGTCCTCGTCGCGGCCGGCCTGACCGCCCCCTTCGTGCCCATCTTCAACGGCCTCCGTCAACGTGACGAAGCCGCCGCCCACGACTTCGCTCGAACCGTCCTGACCGTCGCGGTCCTGGTCATCGCGGTCGTGATCCTCGTCCTGTTCATCATCGCCCCGTCGACCGTCGACCTCGTGGCCGGCGGCTTCGACGCCCAGACTCGGGCCTTGTACGTGGACCTGTTCCGGCTGATGTGCGTGACCCCGATCCTGTTCGCAGCATCCATCGCGGTCGGCGAGGTCCTCGTCGCCCACCAGCAGTTCCTGTTCTATGCGCTCGCGCCGATCCTGTACACGACCGGGATCGTGCTCGGGACCGTGCTGTTCGGGGGCACGTACGGCATCCATGCCACCGCCGCTGGTGCCGTGGCCGGCGCCGTCGCCCATCTCACCATCCGGGTGGCGGGACTCCTCCGGACCCCGTTCCGGATCCGGCCCGGGCTCGCGATCCGGACGCCGGCCTTCCGCGAATTCGTGCGATTGATGCTGCCGCGGATGATCAGCCACCCGATCGATCCGCTGATGCTGACGTACTTCACCAATCTCGCCTCCTCGATCGGGGTGGGCGCCGTCAGTGCGTTCAACTTCGCATCGGATTACCAGGTGGTGCCGGTCAGCCTGATCGGCGTGTCGTTCTCGCTGGCGGTGTTCCCGACCCTCGCCGCCGCGTACGCGGCGGGCGACGGGGCGACGTTCCGCGCGGTCCTCCGCCGGAACGTCGTCACGATCGGCAGCCTGACCGTGCTGGCGGCCATCGCCCTCGCGCTCGTCGCCCATCCGATGGTCGAGATCTTGCTTGGCGGCGGGGAGTTCGGTCCAGACGACGTGAACCGGACCGCCACGGTCCTGACGGCGTACGCCCTGTCGATCCCGTTCGACAGCCTCTCTTATCCGCTGTCGCGCGCCCTGTACGCGACCCACAACACGATCCTCCAGGTGGTCGCATCGATCGCGGGGTTCGCGACGGTCGTCATCGTGGGCTCACTGCTGGCCGGGCCGGCCGGGATCGTCGCGATCCCCCTGGCCGCGGCTGCCGGGGGAATCGTCAAGGTCGGGCTGCTGACGGTCTTCCTGATGCCGCGGCTCCGCCGGATCGGGTCGGACGGGCCGGCCGTCGTCGCGAGCGAGGTCGACTGAGCGCATCGTTGCGGAGACGTGGGCTGATGCCGACGCGGCCCTGATGTCCTGGGTCGATCAATTCCCGATGAACGAGCACGGCCGTTTTCCCGACTGACGGTCAACTGCCCGATTGGGGTATCCGAGGACGCTCGTTCGTCTCGGCGTGATGTCGCTGCTGGATCAGCGCCGGGGGCGCCGCGGGCCCAGGAACCCTGGAACGGGCGATCCGTCGCGAGGCCTGCCGCTCCGGATCAGCCGAGCGGGATGGTTGGGATGAGGACGATGAACTTGCCGTCGCGGTCCGGGTATTTGCCCTCGGGGCGCTTCCACTCGAGGAAGTTGCGGTTCATCTCGGCCGTGTCCTGGAACGTGCCGGGCGGGTCCGACCTCCCCCAGATCGAGGAGACCCACGGATACCACGGATCGAGGATATAAGCGCCGGTGATCACGGCATCGTCGAACACGACCGGGTCGGCGTTCGCGCGGTAGCCGCTCATGACCCACGTGTGGGCGCCCTTCCAGGCGAAGAGCACGGCGGGCGAGTTCGTCGTGGAGATCGCCTGGGCCGCACCGCGGAGCGCGTCCTGGCGCGTCTCGTATGCCCGGATCTCGTAGCCGCCGGCGCCGTACGCCTCGAGGGCGAGGGCCATCGCGGCAGGGCCCCACGCGCCGTTGTGGCTGTCGGCGTAGCTCTCCCACTCGCGGACGCGCGACGCGACCTTGCGCTGGCGAGCGTCACTCGGGGCGCCGTTCCCGGTGATGGCAAGGACCATCTCGATCCCGGCGGGCACACACCAGTCCTTGTCGATCTCGTGGGCGAAGACGGCTTCGTGGTCGGTAACGATGTCGACATCGACCTTGACCTTGGGCGGCAGTGTCGGGGTCGGCTCCGGGGTCGGCTCGCCGCTGGCCGGCGGCGGCAGCGGGCTCGCTGACGGGAGTGAAGGCTTCGGGGTGACCGAAACGGTCGGCTTGGTCGGACGGTCCGGCGGCGGCCCGGCGATGAACCGCTCGACCTTTGCAATCGCCCGCTCGAACAGGTCGCCTGCACCGAACCGGTTCGTGGCGATCGCACCGGCGGCCGTGGCCCCGCCGAGGAGGACGATGACGAGGACGACGGCAAGGGCGATCCGACTCCGCGATCGGTCGCGGGGAGCGCCCTCGATCCGGAGGCGTGGATAGCCGCGCTGAATGCGGGCTCGCTCGAGGCGGATCCGTTCGCGGGCGGCCTGGTCCTGGTTCAACGACATGCGGCTCCATGCGGTTCGGGCCGATGAGGGACGCTCGACACCCGGCCCGTGCGACGCTCGACCGGATTCCCGGCGGCGGCCCGTGATCGTAGCGGGCTTCGGCGGATCGGACCGACGAGCGAGCCATCCCCTCGTAACCGGTCCGCAACCAGCACGATCGGGGCGCTTCTGCGACCATCGGGGGACCGTCACCGCATCGCCCAGTTCGCGCGCCCGGCCGCGCGCCGAGGAGACTCTTCCCGTGGACCGCTTCGAGCCCAACCTCCGGATCCCCGGACCGACCGACCTGCCAACGTCCGTCCGCGAGGCCGGCGGCCGCCAGATGATCAACCACCGCGGCCCGGAGTTCGCCGCGATGCTCGGCCGGATTCTCGACGGCATGAAGCCGTTCTTCGGCACGACCCAGGATGTGGCGATGCTGAGCTGCGCCGGGTCGGGCGGACTGGAGGCGGCGGTCGTCAACACGCTGTCGCCCGGCGACCGCGTGCTCGGCGTGTCAATCGGCAGCTTCGGCGACCGATTCGCGAAGATCGCCGGGATCTACGGAGCGGATGTCACCAGGATCGATGTCGAGTGGGGCCAGGCGGCCGATCCCCAAGCCGTCCGCGATGCGCTCCTCGCCCATCCCGGCTACCGGGCCGTGCTGCTCACCCACAACGAGACCTCGACCGGGGTCATGAACCCGATCCGCGACCTTGCCGCCGCCGTGCGCGAGGCATCCCCCGACACCCTGATCCTCGTCGACAGCGTGTCCGGGCTCGGGGCCGTCCCGTTCGAGATGGACGCCTGGGGCGTGGACCTCGTCGTGACCGGCTCGCAGAAGGCGTGGATGGCCGCGCCGGGTCTAGCGATGATCGCGGCGTCGGAGCGGGGCTGGGCAGCGACCGACACCGCGAAGATGCCGCGTTTCTACCTCGACCTGCGCTCCCACCGCGAATCTGCGGCGCTCGGCCAGACGCCGTTCACCCCGGCGATCGCGGTCGTGTACCAGGTCGACGAAGGGCTGCGCCTGATGCACGCCGAGGGCAAGGATGCCGTGTTCGCCCGCCACGAGGCATGTGCCGCCGCGGCCCGGGCCGGCCTGTCGGCCCTCGGGTTCGCGCTCTTCGCCGATCCGGCCCACGCGTCGAAGACCGTGACCGCGGCGCACCTGCCCGGCGGCCACGA
>JANLYK010000047.1:0-16568 GCA_031365595.1 Chloroflexota bacterium
CCACGAGATCCAGCGCCTGATCGGGCGCTCGCTCCGTGACGCGGTGGACCTGACCCGGATCGGCGAGCGGACGATTTCGATCGATTGCGATGTCCTCCAGGCCGACGGCGGGACCCGCACGGCATCGATCACGGGCGGCTATGTCGCCCTGGCGGCGGCGATGATCTCGCACGGGATGGATCGCCACCTCGTCTCGAAGGTCGCGGCGATCAGTGTCGGGCTGGTCGGCGGCGAGACCCTCCTCGATCTCGACTACAGCGAGGACTCGCGGGCCGACGTCGACTTCAACGTCGTCGGCACGGACACCGGCACGTTCGTCGAGGTCCAGGGCACGGCCGAGGGCAAGCCGTTCGATCGGGCCGCGATGGACGGCCTGATGGATCTCGCCACGTCCGGGCTGGCGCAGCTGTTCGCCGCCCAGACCGACATCCTGGCCACCGTCCGCCGGTGAGGGTCCGGTGACGCACCGGCCGTGGGACGCCGATTGCCCGGTGAGCGGGTCATGCGGCGCCTGTCTACCGGTATCGGGCCGCTCGGAGGCCACTCCGTCGCCCGATTGCCCGTCGGATGGGCATTCCAGCGCCGGAGGCACCGCTTGGCTGTCACATGACCCGGCGGGCGGGCAATGAGCGACCGGCCGCGGCTGCTGATCGCCACCCATTCGGCGCACAAGCTGGCCGAGCTGCGCGAATTGCTCCGGCTCGAGCGCGGCGAGCTCGTCAGCCTCGACGACCTCGGGATCACCGACGACCCCGACGAGACCGGCCAGACGTTCGCCACCAACGCCCAGATCAAGGCCCGCTTCGGCGCGCG
Organism: Chloroflexota bacterium; assembly: GCA_031365595.1. GTDB lineage: Bacteria > Chloroflexota > Limnocylindria > Limnocylindrales > CSP1-4 > CF-46. The sequence continues at coordinate 814 of JANLYK010000047.1, forward strand.
CCGCACCGGCCTGCCGACCCTGGCCGACGACTCCGGTCTCGAGGTGGACGCGCTCGCCGGCGGCCCCGGCGTTCGGACACGCCGCTATGCCGGCGCGGACGCGACCGACCTGGACAACAACGCGAAGCTCCTCGCCGCCCTCGACGGCCTGCTGCCCGAGCGGCGCGCGGCGCGCTACGTCTGCGTCCTCGCGCTTGCCCTCCCGCGCCGCGGCGCGGACGCCCGAGCCGCGGTCCCGATCCGACTCGTCCGCGGAACGACCCGCGGTCGGATCGCCCGGGCGCCGAAGGGCACGGGCGGCTTCGGCTACGACCCGATCTTCGAACCCGCCGGTGAGCCGCCCGGAGGTCGAACGTTCGGGGAGTGGTCGGCGGCCGAGAAGCACGCCGTGTCGCATCGCGGCCGGGCGGCCCGGCGGATGACGCCGATCCTGCGCGCGCTCGGGTTCTGACGATGGATCCGTCGCCGGCGCCCGCCCGGATCCGCTCCATCTGTGTCTTCTGCGGGGCCAGTCCCGGAACGGATCCCCGGCACGTGGCCGCGGCGACCCGGACCGGCGCCGCGCTCGCCGACCGCGGAATCCGGCTCGTCTACGGCGGTGGCCGGCTCGGGCTGATGGGTGCCGTCGCGAGCGCCGCCCTGGCCGCCGGCGGCGAGGTGGTCGGGGTGATCCCGCGCGGCCTCGTCGAGCGCGAGGTGGCCCATCTCGATCTGACCGAGCTCCGGATCGTCGAGACGCTCCACGAGCGCAAGGCGCAGATGGCCGAATTGGCGGACGCGTTCATCACCCTGCCCGGCGGCCTCGGCACGCTCGAGGAGCTGGCCGAGGTCCTGTCGTGGGCCCAGCTCGACCTCCACGCCAAGCCGATCGGCCTGCTCGACGTCGGCGGCTACTTCGACGCCCTCGAGGCGTTCCTCGACCGGGCGGTGGCCGAGGGTTTCGTGGCCGAGCGCCACCGCCGTCTGCTCCTGCGCGACGCCGACCTCGACGCCCTCCTCGCCCGGTTCGACGCGTGGCAGCCGCCGACCGGCCGGTTCGAGCGCCCCGCGCCGGTCGACCGACCGACGATCTGAGCCCGGCCTACGGTGCGGTCGACGCCGCCGGGCTCGCCTTGGCCGGCGCCTTCGAGGCCTTCGGTGCCGGCTCCCATGGCGTCGGCGGAACGCCCGGATCGCTGAACAATCCGTCGGCCGCCTTCCGGATCGCCTTCAGGTCGGGGATCTGAATCGAGCCGTACTGGTTCCGTCCGGGTTTGACGAGTGGGTAGCGGAGCACGGTCCGGGTGATCCCGCCGGTCCCCATCTCGTCGGCGATCGAAGCCAGCGTCGGCAGCAGCTCGACCGGAAGGTTGGTCGTGAACAGGTCGCCGACCGCATCGAGCAGGGATGGCACCCGCCAGAACAGCGAGCCGCCGCTGAGCATCTTCGCCCGGATCGCGACGAGGATCTCCTGCTGGCGGGCCGCACGCTTGAAGTCGCTCTCCCCGGCCGCCTGGCGTGAGCGGGCGTACGCGAGGGCCTCGACCCCGGTGAAGTGGTGCCGCCCGGCGGTGATGGCGTAGCCCCATTGCTTGAACCCGTAGCCGTCGTACAAAGGGTCCGTGAACCCCTCGACGACGTCGATGTCGATGCCGCCGACCGCGTCGACGACCTTGACGAAGCCGACGAAGTCGATTCGGGCGTAGTAGTCGATCGGGATTCCCAGCAGCGCCCCGACGGCGTTCGACAGGGTCCGGATCCCGCCCTCCGGATACAGCTTCGGATTCCGGTCGGCGAAGCTCATCAGCGAGTTGAGCTTCGGGCCGTAATTGTCGCCGTTGCCGAGTGGCACCCCGACAAGGTCGCGAGGCAGGGACACGATCGTCACGGTCCGACCGACCGGATCGAGCGACACGACCATCATCGAGTCGGTCAGGGTGGCCGTCCGATTTGGTGTCTTGTCGATCCCGGTGACGAGGACGTTGATCCGCTTGGTCAGGTCGGGCGCGGCTGCGGCGACAGCGCCGCCGCCGGCCGCCGGCACGGGCTCGAAGATCCGGGCGAACGCTGTGCTCGCCGTCGTGCCCCAACTGTTGACGATCGCGTGGGGCGCCGTCGTGAACAGGACCAGGACGACGAGCCCGATCAGCCCGAGCCGGCCGGTCCGGCCCGGCTGGCGTGGGTCGAGGAAGGCGTGGCCCAGGGCGGCAAGGCGCCAGATCAGGATCAGCAGATTGAGTGCCAGGAAGCCGTGAAGTGCGCGCGGCTCGATGGTCCTCGCGAGCAGGATCGCCGGCGAGGTCGTCAGGACCAGGAGCGCCACGAGGACGACCAGGATCCCGGTCGGCGTGAGGAACCAGGCCGCGGCCGGCCGATTCCGATTGAATGCCTGGCCGAGGCCGGGCACGATCGACGAGAGGAAGGCCGAGAACAGCCGGCGGAGATCGACCGGGCGGGTGTCCGGCCGGGCGGGCCGGATGGGTCGGGCGTGAGCCCCGTCGACCGAACGTCGGACGCGGGTCGGCGGCGATGCATGGTCCCATGCAGCACGGTCGGCCATTGCCGGGAGTGTAGCTGCATACGTCTGGCGTGTCGCGCGGGCGAGGGGGCGGTCGCGAGGCAGGGAACGAAGTCTCCGGAATCTGGCGGACATGGCGACGCCGGGCGATCGATCAGCCTGCCAGTGATCGCCCGGCGTCAGTCTCTGTGACGCGCGACCCCGCTCGACTGTTCCGCGGGATCGCGAATTCGATCCTGACGACCGGAGCTCACCGGCCAGTCGTCAGGCCCGTCATTCGATCATTCGTTCTGGGCGCCCCCTGGAGCCGCGCGCAGATCAGCGACACGTGGTGGCGCTAGGAACCGAGGAAGCAGCCGACCGGCGAGGCCGTCGGCATCGCTTCGGTGGGCTCGACACGTACCTCGGATGCGAACTCCGCCACGACCTGCAGCTTCGGAACAGTGCCGGCCGGTCCTTCGCTCGTCTGCAGGATCAGGCGGCGCCCGTCAGCAGGAACGTCCGTTGCTGCGGTGCGGTCGGTCGCATGGCGGAGCACCGTGGTGATCCGATAGCTGTAGCGCTGCGCGGCGTCGGAGTACAGATCGACCTTCATGCCCACGAGCGCGGCGCCGTTCTTCACGGTTGATGCCTCCAGCAACGGCAGGAGCATCCCTGGCCGAGCGTGGCCGTAGATCCAGGTGGTCGTCCCGAGCCGACTCGGGTCGCGATAGATCGTCAGGTACTGGGCCACGCCGCACAACGGGTAGTCGGGTGGGTTGCCGGGGAGGCTGAGGTCGCCGGACACGATGGGCAGGTCGATCCCGAGCTTGGCCACGACCAGTCGGGTCGGAGTCTCGCGGCTTGCGCCGGTCGGGGCCGCGGTGGCAACGCTGCTTGGCGAGGGATCCGGGGAAGCGGCGCCGGCTGAGGCGCTCGCTGTCGCGGGGGCGGCCGGGGTCGGGCTGTCGCCATCGCCGCTTGACTGCGGTGCGGAGCCATCCCGTCCGCCGCAGCCGGCAAGAGCGCCGAGGATGAGGATCGCCAGGATCGGCTTGGATCGAAAGGAATGGTGCATGGTCATTCGTCCCCGGAACTGTGAACGGCCGGCGCCTCGAGAGGAAGCACCGGCCGTCGTGAGGGGGCGGAGGGTCAGGCGCTGGGTCAGCTCGCGATTCGCTGACCGCCGGTCCGAGCCGTCGCCTGGCGGGTCGCCGGCAGGGTGTCCGTGGCCGGAGACTTCTCGAAGTTGTAGACGTGGATCATCGCGTCGTTGTCCGAGTCGCCGGCGAGGTCGAGGGTGACCGTCGAGGACGCGGCATCGAACTCGGCGCCGGTCGCCGCGTCGTCGCTGCCCGAGGCCTGGAGGCTCTTGGGGGTCAGCAGGAGGGTGCCGAACTTCCAGCCGTTCGGGGGGCTGGTCTCGACGACGGTGACCTTCCCGACGGCAAGGTCCTTGAACATGTAGTGCGAGATGTCGAGGCAGACGTCGGCCGTCTTCTTGCCGTCGCCATTGGCGTCGCGGTCGATGTCCGTCTCGCACAGCTTGGCAGAGACGAATTCCGCATCGGCGAGGGTCTGCTCGAAGCCACCCGAATCTGTGACGGTGAAGTCGAAGTCGACAGGCGCGTTCTTGGCGCCGTCGGTCTGTGCATCGCCATCGGCGGTAAGGACGATGGTCGGACAGGCCAGGACGGTCAGGGCCAGGGCGGTGACTTCGTCTCCCCCGGCCTTGGCAACGATCGCGTCGAAGTCCGCCTGGTTCTTGACCGGCTCTTCGGTGCAAGCGTGCTTCATGATCATGAGCTTGCCCGCGTCGCCCGTATCGGCGAACGCAGGAATGGCGGAAACGAGCAGCAAGCCCGTTGCAGCCACGAGGGCGATGGATCGGCGCATCTGTTCTCCCAGTCTGGGGGTCGTCGGGTCCGATCCGCCGAATGGCGGTTCATTTCGTCCCTGCCGTGGATGCGCACCCAGACCCGCAGCGGATGGCCGGATCACCTTGCATCTGCGTGCCATATCCCGGCCGGGACCATTCAACGGCGCCTGGTCCCGCCCGCGCATTGCAACTTCATCTCCCGGAGATCTGTCGCCGCCGCTCGCGCGAATCCGTGCCAGCGGTCCTACGTCAGGCGTTCGCCGGCGGGACCCCCAGGGCCAGGGCCCGGAGGATTTCCTCGATGCAAGCTCGATCCATCACGATGCAGCGCGTGGGAGGCCTGATGATCGGTCTCCTGATCGCGCTCGTCGCCGTCGCCGCGCTCGGCGCCACGGCATCACCCGCCCTGGCCGGCCACAACTCTGCCGCGGGCGACGCCAAAGGCACGACCGATGGCTGGTACGACGGCCGGACTGTCACCTTCAAGTACCCGAAGGGATTTTTCTGCTCGGTGCCTCCGACGAGCGGCGCGACCTCCAAGTGCGAGCTCGGAGCCGACGCCGTGAAGGCCCCGCGTCCCGGCAGCGACATCCCGGTCCTGTACGTCATGACCCCGATCGGATTTCGCCCGGCCGAGTCCACCCTGCAGTGCCCCGAAGTCGGTGGCTGCATCAATCACCCGTCGACCATCGACCTCTCGCGCGTCTTCGGCGCCGGGACCGAGAACGCATTGCTTCCGGCTCACTCCCACATCGTTGACGTCGCCAAGGGCGGCTGGTGGGAGATCGAGGTCATCGGCGTGACCTCGCAGGAGACGTGGTCGAAGGTCGTCGCAGCCAAGAGCCTCGATGGCGTTCGCGCCCTTCAGGCGGACGGCGGCGAAGGCATCACGGGCGACATCCCGACCAACCTGTTCCTGTTCTTCAACGTCCAGGACTGACTCACGAGCGTGGCCCGGTCGAGCACGGCCGGGTCACGCCAACTTGAGGACGCACACATGATCTTCCCTGCCCGCACCACCGCTTCGGCGGTCATCAACGCGCATGCCGCAGCGGACTCCGCAAGCACGGCGGGGGCGTCGGCTGATCGTCGCCTCGTGGCCGGCCTCGGTGCCGCGGGCGGAGCACTCGTGCTCATCGGCAGCCTCCTGCCGTGGATCTCGTTGTATGCCGGCCTGCAGACCATCGCCGGGACCGACGGGCTCAACGGGCGAATCCTCGGCGGGTTCGGCGTCGCTGCGGTCCTGCTCGCCCTGACTCACCTCGTCCGTGGCGACCAGGCCACCCGCTGGCTGCTTGGCATCGCTGGCTTCGCGATCCTGGCCCTCGGTGCGTGGCTGGGAATCCAGCTGCTCCAGACCGGGGCGGTCATGGCAGCCGACCCCCTGCTCGTCTCGCGCCTCGAGCCCGGACTTGCTGTCTCGCTCCTTGGCGGATCCCTGCTCCTGGGAACGCTGTTTGTGCCGGTGCGATCTTCCGATGCCGCCGAGGTGTCGGAGCGCCAAGCCCGCTCTGCCGCACAATTCCTGCTCGTCGCGGGCCTGGCGATCGCGGGTGTCGTGCACCTCGCGCTGGTCTCGGAGCACCTCAGCGAGTCGATCGTTCTGGGCATCGGCTTCCTCGGCGCCGGACTCGGCCAGGTCGGTCTGGCCGCCATGATCCTCCGGAACCCGACGGACGCCGCTTTGCGACTCACGCTGCTGCTGAGTGCCGTCTCGCTGGTCACTCTGGCCGCGGCTGTGACAGTCGGCCTGCCGGCCCTCCTCCACGGCTCGATGACGGGAGCCTTCGCTCCCGCCGAGAGCCTCACCGACATCGGCGCCATCACGGGATCTGCCGAACTCATCACCGTGGTTCTTGCCTTCCGGCTCCTGGGGCGCGCCCGACAACGTATCGCCTGATCGGCCTCCTCCTGGGCGACGGCCGTTAGCGGTGCACCGGTCGCGGGGGCCCCGTCAGCTCGCCGACGTGCCTCAGCAGGTGAGGAACGCCCGTCGTGAGGGTGCTTGGAAGCTAGTTGCAAGCCTGGTGCAAGGCGAACCGGAGATCCACAGCCTACTCACCTGCGAACCTCTGATGACCACCCTCACCACCTCGAGGGACATCCGTGGCGGCCGGGGGGCCACTCACTTCTGGAGGACGCATGCGTCTCGCACCTCGAATCCTGGCCGGAGTCGCACTCGCGGCTCTCGTCGTCGCCCCGGCCACGGCCGGCAATCTCGGCCAGACCTACCAGGCCAACCTCGATCCGCTCAATGCGGGCAGCCACACGGTCGCCGGCACGACGTACACGATCCCGACCGCCGATGGCACCGCCACGATCACCCTCAAGGGCGATAACGTCTCGGTCAGCGTTGCCGTGACCGGCGTCACGCCGGGCACGCTGCATCCCCAGCACATCCATGCCGGGACGTCGTGCCCAGACTCAAGTGACGACGCGAACAGCGACGGCTTCGTCGACGTGATCGAAGGCCTGCCGAAGTACGGCGGGATCCTCGTCAGCCTCGATACGACGATCAACACCGGCGCTGCATCGGACCTCAACTTCCCGGTCGCGAACTCGAACGGCGCGTACACCTACAGCGCCTCGGGCAGCCGCAGTCACATCCAGGACGAGATCATGACCGCCCTGAAGCTCGGCACCCGCCACGTCGTCATCCACGGGATCTCGCCGACCGGTATGCCGCTCCCGAGCAGCGTCGCGAGCCTCCCCGGCCTGCCGGCCTGGGCAACCCTCCCGGTCGCCTGCGGCGAGCTCCACCGCTCGAACTAGGCTCCTCCTCTCGATCGAAAGCGGCGCCGTCGGGCGCCGCTTTCGTGTGTTCGGGCCGGCATCGGTGAACCGATCCGTGTCGGGCCATGGTCAGGATGTCGTCGCCCCTTCTCCGCCGTGGATCAGGGGACACTCACGCACGGGGGCTCAGGAAGGCCCGCAATTCGGGTCGGCCTTGTCGATGCGCAGGGCGGTGGTTCCCTTGGGCACGACGAACGTCACGTAGACCACCGCCGCACTCGTCGTCTCATTCCGGACCAGGCCGGGATGATCACCCGACTCGACGAACGCAGATCGAGCCGTGCCCGCCGTGTAGGTTTCGGCCGAGCACGTCCCGTCGTAGCGGACCAGGCTGCCCGAAGCGACGGTGACCAGCACAACGCCTGGGTGGGCGTGCCATCCCGAGGTGGAGCCGGCAGCGAAGGTGATCGTCTGAGTGACCAGATCAACATCAGCCTTGGTCTGGAACTTGATCTCGCCCGTATTGAAGTGAACGTTGTCCGCCACCGTGCCGCGCGAGAGAGTTGAAGGCGTCAGGCCCGAGGCGACGGTCGCGAGAGCGGTGCCCGCGAATACGATCACGAGAGCGACGGCCAACAGGGGACTTCGGAGCGCCTTGCGCATCATTCCTCCTCCGCCCTTGCGGGCGATGTGCGACCCCGGTCCAGCACCCTAATCCGACATCGGGTCGATGTCCAGACCGGGACCAATTGCTGTTGTGCGCATGCACCACTACGTCCCCGGCCGGAGGCCAGGTCGTCTGGGCAAGCCACGACATCGGGACCTGCGGCGACTGCGGCGGCTCTCAGGCCCGCGATGCCGAGCGTCGCCCCCCCTGGCCGACCCGACGGGCGTACCGGCTGCAACGGCCGAGCCGAGGTGCCGTCGATCCTGTTCGCCGATTTCGTTGGGTTCACGACCCTCGCGGACCCGAGGCAGCCGACGTGGTCGCTAACCATCGGTCAGACGGTGGGGAGACGAGCGCCCGGTGGCGGGTGTTTGCGTGCGATGATCTCGAGTGTCAGCCGCTAAGGGTACAAAGGGAGACAGCGATGCCGAAGTACATGGACGTCCACCACGGCATGCAGGGTGTGACCCCGGAGGCTCTGCAGGAGGCCCATCAGGCAGACCTCGACATTCAGGACGAGGAGGGCGTCGACTTCCAGAGGGCATGGGCCGATCCGGAGTCAGGGATGGTCTGGTGCATCTCGGATGCTCCCAACGCCGACGCTGTTCGACGGATCCACGAGCGAACCGGCCACCCCGCGACGGAGGTCTATCCCATTCCCGTCGAGGTCTAAGCGAACGGCGTCAGCCGTTGCCGTGCCCTGAGAGGCGTTCGTGACGCCGCTCTAGGCGACGAAGTACGAAGGCCGGCCCTTTGAGAGGCTCGCCGAACTGTGAGATGTCGTAGGCAACCCGGCCCTTGGGCAGCACGACCTCGACGATCCGAACCAGAACGCCGTCCTCCTTGCCGTCCAGGGTGAGGAGTCGTCCCACGAAGCCCGCGAGCTTGACGGCCGTGTTCCAGATCAGTGTCGCCCCGTAGTGGCTCTTGAGGTGCGCCACCTCGTAGTCGGTGGTTGCTCGGAGTGTCCCTGACCCGGCCTGACGGTCGACGTAGATGCCTGCTGGTGGAAGGACGCACGACGTTCCTGGACGTTGCGTGCGGCGGGCAGGGTGCGCGGATCACCTACGGCTTCGACCCTCTTCTAGAAGCGCACATGCGGACGTTGGCCCCGATGACCCGCGGCGCGGCGAGGAGAGTCCCCGAAAATGAGGAGCCGCCTAAGGAGATCCACGATGGAAATCCTCGTCGAGCGGCGCTGAATCGCGACCTCGAGTGAACGGTCCACCCCGGGCCGTCTCGAATCTGGAGGTGAGCGGATGTTCCGCCGGATCATTGCCGCAACGGGCGCCATCGCCCTCGCGCTCTCGCTGTTCGCGCCGGCCGCACTTGCGGACGCGCCGTCGCGCGACTACCTGCCCATCAACGGTCCACTCGAGTTCGCCGCAGGTGATCCCTGCACGTTCCCGATTCGGATCGACGTGCTCGTCAACACGGAGTACGGCGTGACGTTCCGGGACGACGCCGGTAACCTCGTCCGTCAGCTCGTCGGTGGCCGCTTGATCGTCGCCATCACGAACGTGACCACGGGCGCGTCGATTACGGAAAACGTCTCCGGTCCTGGCATCTACAGGTTCCATGCCGACGGCTCCCTGAGCGCCATCCTGCGCGGGAACTCCCTGGCCTTCGGTCCGGGCGAAATGTGGTTGACGACGGGCACCGTGCTGGTCGAGGTCGATGCGTCGGGCGCGGTCGCGAGCCTGACGCAGCACGGGGGCACACGCCGGGCTGTGTGCTCGCTGATCGGCTGAACCGCCCCAGATGACCGACGCGTTGCCGGGCCGACTCCGCCCGGCCCGGCAACGCGCCATCAGATGCGGCAATCGGCCGCGCCGCGTGCTGCCGCTCCGTTGCAGCCGGGGGCCAGCCATGTTCACAATCACGGCGTCGATCCGCCGCAGCCGCAGGAACATGGCCGAACCATCCGACATCCGTCCGATCGGTCGCGATCTCGTCCTCCTCGAGCTGGCGACCCTGCTCGGGCGTCGACGGTCGATCACGCTCACCGGCCCGGGCGGCATCGGGAAGACGACGATCGCCCGCGTCCTGACGACCGCGGCGGCCGACCCCGAACGCCGGACGGTCTTCATCGACCTCGCCGGCGTCACCCGAGCGGGCCAGCTCGCGAGCCGTGTCGCGGCCGCCCTCGGGCTTGACGAGGGCCCGGCCACGGACGCCGCAGGCGCCATCGACAAAGCGCTGGCGTCAGCTCGGGTCCTGCTCGTTCTCGACAATCTCGAAGAAGTGGACGGTGCCGGGCCGTGGGTCGCGGCGCGTCTCGCGGCGGCGCCCGAAATGCAGATCCTCGGCACGAGCCGGGTCAAGCTGAGCTACGACGGCGAGACGGTGTACCCGATCGCGGGCCTCGACCAGCCGAACGGTCCGACAGGCGGCGACGTGGAAGCCTCCGCTGCCGGCGCGCTGTTCCTGGAGCGGGCGCGCAGTCTCGTTCCGGAGTTCGACCTCGACGATGTCGGATGGGCCGATCTTGCGACCCTGCTCGCACGCCTGGACGGCCTGCCGCTCGCCATCGAGCTCGCCGCCGCCCGCTCGCGCATCCTCGGTCCCGGCGCCATGCTCAGACGGATCGACTCGCCTGGCCTTCTCGAGCGGGCCGGCGAGCCGCCCGACCGTCACCGGTCGCTCGATGGCGTCCTGCAATGGAGTCTCGAACTCCTCACGCCGCAGCAGCGCGAGCTCCTCGAGATGCTCAGCTCCTGGACCGGCGAGATCGAGTTGCGGGTGCTGGAACGGCTCGCCCCGCGTGACGGCCTCCTGTCGGACCTCGACGCGCTCGTCGAGGCCGGTCTCGTCGTGGCCGCCCTCCGGATGGAGCCGGCATTTCGCGTTCTCGAAACCGTGCGGGCAGCTCTTCGCCGCGAGCGCCCGTACGAGTCGGACGCCGCCGTCGCCCGATGGCTGACCGGGGCGCTCGACGCCTGGGCCGTCTCGCTCGGTGCGCGAACGCGCTCGGGCGAGGATGTGTACGCGTCTGCTGCGGCGACCGTCGACGAGCTCCTGGAACGGCTCGCGACGATCGATCCGGCCACGACCCAGTCGCTCGCGGTCGCGGCCGCTCCGTATCGCGCCCTCGCCGGTGCCGTGAGGCCCGCCCTGGCTTCGGTGGACCGGGCGGTCGAAGCGGTCGACCCCGGCGTTCGCATTCGCGCGATCCTGGCGACCTCGATGTTGCGCGAGATTCTCGACGGCGGCGGTGCGGGCTACGCTGCCGCGGACGAAGCGCTCCACCTCGCCGCCGCGGCGGGCGAACCGGCTCTCGAGTTGGCTGCCACGCACCGGGCGGCGGAGTCCGCGGCCAACCGGACGGATCCGGCCACCCAGCGACTGCTGCGGCGTGCACTCGCGCTGGCATCCGGCGAGGGCTCGCTTCGTCGCGCGGACGCGATCGCCCTCCGGCAGCGCCTCGCCGATATGGGCCAGGACGCAATGACCTCGATGCGCGGTCTTGCCGAGCTCCTGCCGGAGGCCGAGGCCGTCGGCGACCCGCTCCTGCTCGCGAGCCTGCTCAACGATCTTGCCGCGAACGAGACCCTCGTCGGCCGGAACGAAAGCGCTCTGCTCCACGCGCGGCGGGCGATGGCCCTTTCGGCACAGGCCGGCAGCCCGCTGCGCGAGGCTTGGACGGCGTCGATTGCCGCCGCGGCGGCGGCACGCCTGCACCGCGTCGACGAGGCCGCGTCGATCATCACGGACGCGGCCGAGGCGCTCGACGGCGGGGGCGCGTCACTGCGAGGCTTCCTCCTCGATGGCACTCTGCCCCTCCTCGGGCTGCTTGGTGCCTGGCGCGTCGCGGCGCGACTCATCGGGGCACAAGAGACGCATCGGCGAACGACGGGCCAGACCAATTCGCCGGGCGAGGACGTCGCCTGGGCGCGAGACGTTGCGTCGGCTCAGCGCCTCGCGGACCCTGTCGCGTGGCACCTCGAGGTCGAAGCCGGCCGGTCGATGACGCTGGCCGAGGTGATGGCACAGGTCCTGGAGAGCATCCGCTCCCGCGGCTCGCAACCGCCCTCCGCGCCGGCGACGCTCGGATTGACGAAGCGGGAGGTTGAAGTGCTCGCGCTCGTCGGACGTGGCCTATCGGACGGCGATATCGGTCGGATCCTCTACATCAGCCCGAAGACGGCGTCCGTTCACGTGGCCAACATCAAGGCGAAGCTCGAAGTGCCGACACGGCTCGATGCCGCGATGCGCGCCCGCGAGTTGGGCCTCGTCACGCAGGTCTGACGTCAAGCTCGTCGAAGGTCTGCCCACATCTCGATCTCTCGCCCGCCTGCCACTGAGTTCGATCTGGAATCGGTGATGAGCGGCTCGATGTGCTCGCGGCGCAGCTCGGTCGCCGACTGAGGAGCCGGGTACGCCGGACGGCCAGAGTCACGGCTTGTAGATCACCATGGAGCCCACGTTGACGGCGCCGACGTCCCCGATGTCACTGCCGCCGATGATCGCGACTCGACCGTCGGGAAGCATGATCGCCGTGTGTTCCATGCGCGGAAGGCCCATCGATCCAATCGTCCGGAAGGTCCGGGATCCCGGGTCATACATCTCGGCCGAGGACAGGACCCGCGACCCCTGTCCGTCACTCCAGTAGCCGCCCGTGATCAGGACGCGGCCATCGTCAAGGAGAGTCGCCGTGTGCTGTTGCCGACCCTCGCCCATCGTCCCGGCCGCCCTGAACTTCCCGGAGGTCGGATCGAACACTTCCGCGCTGTCGTACACCGAATCCTTGGGTGATCGGCCGCCCACGACGAGCACCCGGCCGTCGGCAAGGAGCGTGGCCGTGTGGAGCCAGCGGCCGGTCCGCATCGCGCCCGTCGCAGTGAACCGCCCCGTCACCGGGTCGTAGACATCGGCCGACGTGCTGCTGGCGTAGGCCTCGCCGCCACCACCCGTGAGGAGGACGCGGCCGTCCTTCAGCAACGTGGCCGTATGGTGGTCCCGAAAGGTCGTCATCGAGCCGGTCCGACTGAAGGTGCCCGTGGCCGGGTCGTAGATCTCGGCACTCGAGAGGATGCTCGTCGATGTCTCGGCGGTCTTGACCGACGCGAGCGTGATGCCGCCCGTCGCGACGGCCTCCGGGCCGGAATACCCACCGGCGATCAGCACCCGGCCGTCGGCGAGCAGCGTGGCGGTGTGGAACTCCCGTGGGACCGACATGGAGCCGGTCGCCGTGAAGGTTCCCGTCGCAGGGTCGTAGAGCTCGGCCGACGCCCAGATCCCATGATCCTCGGCGTTCGGGCACTCGACGCCGCCCACGACCAGGACGCGGCCATCTCGAAGGAGCGTCGTGGTCGCGTAGCCGCGCCGGCTCGTCGAGGATCCTGTCGGGCTGAACGAATCCGCGCTGGCGTCGAACAGCTCGGCGGCGGTTCCGCAGGCGTCGGCGACGAGAACGCGTCCGTCTGGAAGGAGCGTCGCCGTCTCCCCGTACGGGGCAATCCGCCGAGTGCTGGTCGCGCCGCTCCATGTGAAGCCCGGCCCGAGCGCCGCCAGCGGAGCCGGCGTGGGCGTGCGCGTGGGCGTCGCGGTCATGGAGGAGGTTGGCGAAGCGGCAACGACGACGGCGTTAGATGGTCCGGGCCCCACGAGAGCGGATCGGCGCAACAGCTCAGAGCCCGCCGCAATTCCGCCGCCGACGAAGAGGACCGCCGCAGCCGCGAGGAGCCTCAGATGTCGATGGTTCAGGACCGGGCGCGACCGGGAACGCGCCGCCACCGGGATCGCCGCAAGGCGTTCGCGCAGTTCGAGCGGCGCGCCCTCATCTTCGCCGACGCTATCCCGGTACCAGGAGCGCAGCCGTTCGTCGAGGTCTCGCTCGGTCATCGAGCCGTCCCTTTCGTTTCGGCTGCTTCCATCGCTTCCTGCAGCCGCCTCAACGCGTAGTGGATCCTCGACCGGACCGTCCCTTCCGGGATGCCAAGCCGACTCGCGATGTCGCCCACGGTCAGGTCGCGATAGAAGCGCAGCGCGACGACGACCTGGTGGTCGGGCGTCAGCCCCGCAATTGCCGCGCCGATGACCTCCCGATCCTCGGTGCGACCGACCTGATCGGACGTTGCGAGCGTGACCTCCGCGGAAATGTCCGTCACCAACCATCGGTTCGAGCGCAGCCGATTGCGGCAGGTGTTCACCAGGATCCGGTCGAACCACGGCTCGAAGCGCCCCGGGTCGCGCAGGCTCTCCCACTTTCCCCAGGCCTGCACGAACGCGTCATGGGTCGCGTCCTGTGCCTCCGCCGGGTTGCGCAGGATCGCTCTCGCCAGGCGGTAGGCACGATCGAGATGCTGGTCGGCCAGCAGCAGGAAGGCGGCGTCGCGTCGCGTCGTATTGCGGGTGGGCGCGGGCAATCGGTCAGCCAAGTCGAGGACCTCGGACGATCGGTTCACGATGACACGACACCTGGCCGGCGTGAAACGTTCAACCCGGCGTGCGACGATCCCGCCCAGCGGTCCCTCCTGCGGCCGACCTGCGAGGCGGCCGGGGCCCGAATCGGTGCCGTTGCCTCGGTGCTGTTCCGGTCGGCGATTCACTCCAGGCATGAGCATTCGACCGATCAAACTGATTCCGGGACCCGGGATATGTCGTTTGTGCACACGGGGCGTCATCGGTCTGCTGCCAAAGTCCCCGCGCGGCCGGCTGGCCCTCGAAACCCGAGGTTCGGTCACTCGCCATGCCTTGACTCGGGAGCAGGACCGCTGCGCAAGGTGCGCGACGCGCGGTCGAGGTCCAGCCCGGCTGGGCGATCGACCGGGTATCGTGCTCTTGCCGAGCTCGATACCTCGGGGTGTGGCGTAGTTGGCAACGCACGTGCTTTGGGAGCCTTGAGGCTCTAAGCGGTGTAGGCCGGACGCCCGTGAGCGTGACGTCGGCAAGCGAAGGCGTGTCGATTATCCTGCGGTTCGCGAGCACGAAGTGTCGATTGCCTCTCTCGATCGCGTAGACCCTTCCGAGAGTCCAGATAGCCGGGTACGTAGCCTGCACCGCCCCTGGATGAGACCCCCACTGACGGACTGACCCTTGGATCCTGTTTGGCGTTGACTCGTGCCCTTCGACTGTCTACAGTCCATTGCACCCGGTGCCGCGCCGCTGAGTCCGGCCTGTCCCCCCACAGGTACTCGAACTTCAAGTGCCCGCCGCGATGGAGGGAGTCCGAAGTGCGCTCATTGAGCGTCGGACCGCAAGCGCGCCGCGTGCCTGCTATGCAGAGCCGGCACGGGCGGCTGTCCTCGGCCGTTGCGCGGAAGGCCCTCGGCCTTGGAGCAGCCATTCTGCTCGGCTCGAACCCGCTGTTCACTGGGTTGATCGCCCCGAACGTTCAGGCGGCCGGCCCATCCTTTGTGACCCGGCAGGGCCAGCAACTCACGCTGGATGGCCAGCCGTTCCGGTTCACCGGGATGAACATCTACGCCGCGAACAGCGACGGATGGTGCGGCGAGGATTACACGGCCAACCAGCTCCGCACGGCCTTCGATGGCATCGGCTCACGAAACACCGTTTTGCGGGCTTGGTTCTTCCAGACGATGGCAGCTCAGAAGGGCCCTGATGGGAGTTGGAGCGGCGTCCGTGATTGGTCGCACTTCGACCAGACCTTGGCGGTCGCCGCCGAGAAGGGGGTCCACGTGGTCGTCACGTTGACCGACCAGTGGGGTGAGTGCGGGGATGGTGGGGCCTCGGGCTACAAGACGAAGGACTGGTACCTCGGCGGCTACAAGGTGCCAGACCCGATCCTCGCGGCCAAGTACGCCCAGTGGGTGTCGTACCGCGATTGGGTCACCGAAGTCGTCACCCGCTACAAGGACAACCCGACGATCCTCGCCTGGCAGCTCGTCAACGAGGCAGAGGTCAAGGACTTTCTCAATGCCGGCTGTCCGGTCGGCGACCCCAACGATCCGCTGGACCACGGAAACATCCTCCGAGACTTCGCCCAGGAGATCTCGGGACTCATCCGAGGGATCGATTCGAACCACCTGATCAGCCTC